>JBGSUZ010000354.1:0-4755 GCA_041753235.1 Acidaminobacteraceae bacterium | reverse complement strand
AGGCGAGTGGACGCCGCTAGCTGCTTCCTACTGGAATTGGGGTGCCTATTATCAAAAGATAGTTTCAGCAATTGTCAATCAGTCCTATGAAGAAGTAATACGCAATCAAACATCTGGTTCGCGGCTGATTAATTTTTATTGGGGCATGTCTTCAGGTGTTGTGGATTTATGGATGTCCCCAGTCATTCCTAAACAGTCTAATCAACTTGTAAGACAAATGAAAAGACTGCTTGTCAGCGATTCAATGAGTCCGTTTGATGGACCATTGATTAGCCAAACCGGCAGTCTAATGTGTGAAGATGAAACGACTTTAGAATTTGAGGCAATTATTGAAATGGACTGGTATTATGAAAATGTTCATATTTGGGGTAAAGCAAGTTCAATAATTGATTAAATAATAACCATAGCCATTAATGATGGTGGTTTGACCAAAATGGTGAATTCGTTCATTATAGCCGTAGTTTAAATGCTGATGACCGTGAAAATGAAATTTGGGCTCATATTGCGTCAGCAACTTGTTAAACTGGGGAAAGCCCATATGAATTAAGTCTTTGCCATCGCCTAAACCAAGTGCTGGAGAGTGGGTGACTAAAATATCTATGCCCTTATGCTTGAGTAATTTCGGGTAAAGCTTGGCAATTTTTAATGACATTTGGCGTTCACTGTATTGGTGAAGACCTTCTCTATACTTACGAGAACCGCCAATACCCAGAATACGTACACCTTCGAAAATAACTAATTTGCCGTCAATGGACTCACATCCCTCTGGCGGCGTTTTTATGTAGTTCTCATCGTGATTGCCGTGAACATAAAAAAGTGGGGCATTAATCATGGTAACTAGATACGACAGGTACGCAGGCTTTAAATCACCGCAAGAGATGATTAAATCTACGTCAGAAAACTTTTCTTTATCAAAATGATCATAGAGGTATTTTGACTCTTGATCGCTTACTATCAGCAGTTTCATAGATGCTCCTCAAACTTATATTCTAAGACGCTGCAATGGTAAGCCATGCAGCGTCTTTTTTACAGCATTTATTCGTTATTTCCGTTATGATGGTGTTCAATCAATCTATCTAATGGTACACCTTTACTGTAGTAGTAACCTTGGTGCAGGGAACAGCCTATAGCAGATAAGAATTCTTTTTGCTGTTTTGTCTCAACACCTTCCGCAATGACGAAAAGACCAAGTGTTGTTGCTAAATTGATTATGATTTTTGCTATAGCACCATCATCGTATTCAGGATAATCTTTGACAAAAGAACGGTCAATCTTTAGACAGTCAATCGGCAATCGCTTAATGTATTTCAGCGAAGAATAACCTGTACCAAAATCATCTAATGCAATTTTTATTCCAGAATCCGAGAGCTTTTGAAGTCTTGGAACAATATGGTCGTAGCGATTAATTAAAACACCTTCAGTAATTTCAAGCTGAATGCGGTTCGTTGGCACCTTGTTAATTTTGATTTCATTTTCTAAAAAGTCCATAAACTCATCTGAGTCTAAGTCCAAAGCAGATAAGTTAATTGAAACATAAAGATCGTGAATACCATTGGCAGTCATCAGTTCTAAGTCGTTAATAACTTGTTTGACCACCCACTTTTCTAGTTCTGACACTAACTTAATTTCTTCAGCTATTGGTATGAAAATAGTCGGTGGAACATATCCAAATTGTGCATTGTGCCAGCGCAGTAGTGCTTCAACCGCAACAATTTTATTGGTGTTTACATCGGTAATAGGTTGGTAGACTAATTTCAATTCATTTTGCTCAATACACTGTCTCAAAGCATTCATTAACTCAACTTTGTTTTTAATATTCTGTTCAATATTACTATCATAAAAACGATAGTGATCCTTAGCGTTTTCTTTAGCATTTATAAGCGCACTTGTCGCATACTTGACCAACTCTTTGGCTCTAGCTGAGTCTTCTGGGAAAGAAGCTATACCATAACTTGCCGTCATGTAAAGGTTAACATTATTAACATTGAATTGTTTATTCATCATAAATTTTAGATGATCCAATCTCGCAATAAGATCATCTAGAACAGATAAACCATAAAATACAATGCCAAATTCATCACCAGTTATTCTAGCAACTAAGTCGGCGTTTACAGTCGTTCTGAGCCGCTCTGCAACAGCTTTTAGCAGTTCGTCTCCTATTTCCATACCATAGGCTTCATTGACACTTTTAAAGTTATCTAGGCCAATGACAACAAGTGCTCCTAATTTGTTCTCAGATTTTGCTTTAATACAGTATTCTTCAAGCCGACTATGCAGGCTCTGTTTATTTGGCAAACCGGTAAGGGTATCATACTGTTTCATGTAAGCTATCTGTTCGTCCATGAGGATTTTTTGATCCATTTCTTCTTTTAATAATTCATTTTGAGCAGTTAACTGTTGAACAGTTGCTTTAATTTCGCTCGTCATATCATTGAAAGATTGTGCCAACTGACCGAATTCATCCTGCGTTTCTAGCTCAATGGTAACATCAAAATTTCTCTTTTTGATTAGCTGTGTTGCCTGAATTAACTGATTTAAGTTTCGAGTGAGTTTCTCGTAAATCAAGAAAACGACTGAAGTTATAAATGCAAACAAGAGTAAAATAACCAAGGCTTGCTTAAGCAATATTTCATTCGTGCTGTCTGAAATAGACTTTGAGATTCGTTCGTAAGGTGGGTTAAAATCACTCTCCGGCAAAACAAATCCTAAGAGCCACTGCTCATCTTGAATGCCAGTAGTGGGGTTCCATGTTTTAAAGGCACTCAGGCGCGTACTCATAAACCAATAACTAACATCGTTAATAGATATTTTTTGAATAAACATTTTACTCGAAGATGGCGTTGAAATATTTTTAACACTGCCGTAACGGCTATCTTTAAAATTTTTTAGTCCAAGGTTTACAGTTTTAGTGTTTGCTTTGAGTTTCTTGGTGTTTTCATTTAATCCTAGTGTTTTTAAACCAAGTTCATTGATAGCAACTAAATTGCCATTTGACTGAGTTAAAAATGCAAATGAATTTTTACTGACTTCAATATTTTCAATTTTTTTGACCAGTTGATCAGTGGATAAGCTATAAGAAAGCAGTCCTAGAATTTCAGTTCGGTTTGCATTCCAGATACCGGATTTTACTGAAAGTAACAAGCTCTCACTGTCATTAATATGTGGGACGATATAGAGTGGTGTATACAAGGTCATACCATTGTTATTATGAACAACACAATCCTGCCATTCTGGAATGAGTGTAGGGAAATTACTTTTTACATTCGACTGAGATAATGGTTCATATACATATTCCTCGCTACTAAGCATATTATAAATATCTGTCTCAGAATTCCCATTGTCATAATGATTTTGAATGAGTTCACTTAAGAGCTGCTGATCTTTAGCGACCTGTCCTAGTTGATTCTCAACGTAAAAGGCAATATTTTTGAGATATTCACTTAGAATAAGTTGAGTATTACCATCCAACTGGTCTTTAAAGTCGTCAACTGAGGCATATTTTAGTTCAATAAGTCCTTGATTTGAAATTGCAATGCTTAAAATAAAGCCCAAGAGTAATCCAATTAGAGTAATAGAAATAAGTTTTTTAGTAAAACTTTGAGATATGTTATTGATTATAGGGATACGCTTCAAGCGTTTAAACATAGCTTCACCTTTCATAATGCAGTATGCCAAATTGTTATACCATTTACATTTGTATAAATTAATTATATCTTAGATTATATGTAAAGTAACCAACTTTTATACCTAACCGTCTCTTAACGGTGGCTAATCAGCTAAAACTAATATGTATTATCAGGGTGATTGAATGCGAAAAATTGATGAACTACTAATGGTAGCAGAAAAAATACAATTGAATGAACGCCGCGCAATCAGTGCCTCCGAACTCAGTAATGAAACTGGCATGGACAGAACTACCGTAAGTCGTTATTTAAATCAACTGACTCGCGAAGGGCTCATGCGAAAATTAGATGGCAGGCCCGTACTCTTTGAGGTGCTCAATGCGGGGCAGGTTTCAGAGGCTACAAGGACAAATTCCTCTAAAGAACCGATACGAGGAACTGATAAGAAAGACCTTGATCTGATTATAGGTGCTTACGACACATTGCAAGTGGCAGTCCAACAAGCAAAAGCGGCAATTTTATATCCTCCTAGGGGCCTGCATACGTTAATTTTAGGTGAAACTGGGGTAGGTAAATCCATGTTTGCTGAGCTAATGTATCGGTTTTCACTGGATTCGGGTGTTGTTGGAACAAATGCACCTTTTGTAAAATTTAACTGCGCTGACTATGCAGAAAATCCTCAACTCCTAGTCGCTCAAATATTTGGTGTCAAAAAAGGTGCTTACACAGGTGCCGAAAAAGATAAAGAAGGTCTGCTAAAAAAGGCAGACGGGGGAATCTTGTTCTTAGACGAAGTCCACCGACTTTCACCGCAGGGTCAGGAAATGCTTTTTACTTTTATTGATAAGGGACATTTTAGAAGACTTGGGGACTCGGAACTTCTTCTTGAAGCAGAAGTTCAAATTATTGCAGCCACTACAGAAGACCCGGGGTCATTTCTTTTAAAAACCTTTACCCGACGAATACCTATGAGCATCACGTTACCGCCTTTGAGGGAAAGAACACTCTGTGAGCGTTACGAACTCATTAAAACCTTTATACGCGAAGAGTCTAAACGCGTGTCTAAGGCGATTTACGTTAACCGTAGTGCGCTTGTGTCTATGCTATTATATGATTGTCCTAATAATATAGG
>JBGSUZ010000353.1:0-4506 GCA_041753235.1 Acidaminobacteraceae bacterium | reverse complement strand
GTATTTCCTTTTGACCGACAGAGACAATCGCTTTAGCCGCCCAGTTAATACAGGCAGTACGAAGGCAGCAGAAACTATATTAGATGAACGTTTTGCAAAAGGAGAAATTGACGAAGACACTTATATAAAAATGAAAGAAACGCTTAGACACTAATCGTTTCATAATGAAAATGGAGCCAACTGCTCCTTAGTAAGGGAGGAAATTTTATGATGTTCTCAACAATTGGCAGAGGATTCGCAGGTTACGGAGGCCCAGGCGCATGTCACGGCTACGGTATGTGGTATGGCGGTTTCGGTATGCTTCACATGGGTATATGGTTAGTAGTTATTGGAGTACTTATAGCACTTTTCATTTGGCAGTACAAAAAACATGGACATGGCCACAGACATGGTGACCCAGCTATGAGTTTACTCAGAGAAAAGTTCGCTAAAGGTGAAATTACCGAGGAAGAATATTTAAGTAGAAAAGCACTACTCAGCAGAAAATAATAAAGTAGGCAGCGCTACTGCTGCCTTTACATAAGCATCATAAGAAACAGAAATGGGGGACGCCCATGACCTATAACATACTCGTGGTAGAGGACAACAGGGAAATTAGCAGTGTCGTCATTAAGTATCTTGAAAAGGAACAGTATGCCCCAACGCTGGCAGAAGACGGCTTTGAAGCACTCGCCCAGTTTTCAAAACAAACCTATCAACTCGTTTTGCTGGACATAATGATGCCCGGTATAGACGGGTTTCAAGTCTTACAAGAAATACGGGCCATTTCAGATGTGCCCGTTATTTTGCTGACTGCAAAAGGACTAGAAGTGGATTGCCTTAGAGGATTTGATGCAGGTGCAGACGACTACGTGGTCAAACCGTTCAGTCCAAGAGAACTCATGCGCCGTATTCAAGTTGTTTTCAGGAGACTTTATGGTGAAACGGACTCACAGGTTATACAGTATGGTGAACTCAAGCTCTACCCAAATCAAATGAAGCTGACTAAAAACGATGAACCCGTCTCTCTCACTACCAACGAATTCCAGTTACTATACACGTTCATGAAAAACCAAGAAGATGTACTGACCAGAGAACAACTCATACAGCTAGCTTTCGGTCCTGACTACGATGGATTTGACCGTAGCATAGACAGTCATATCAAGCGGATTAGGCAAAAAATAGAGGACGACCCGAAGAATCCAAAATACCTGCAAACCAAGTACGGCGCAGGTTACCAGTTTGGAGGTGATGCGAAATGACCATAAGAAAAATTTGGCTGTGGGTGCTGACACTCGTCGCAGTGGTCTCCATCGGCATAAATGCGCTCATTTTAACGGGTTTGACTGACCGCCACTTCAAGGAGTATTTAACGAAGGACTATGATGCCCATATTAAGCAGATTCAGTCTTATGCACAGTCTGCCCTGACCGAAAGCGGCGTTTCGTATAGACAAATGGCTATAGAACTTGAAACCCATTTAGACGACCCAATCATACGCATCAAACTTTACCGCACAAATGGCGCTTTATTAGCGGACGTGCAGGACGAAAACTACCTGACAGAGCAAATACCCCATGGTAGAATGATGAGCGAACTATTTAATAGAAGCACAGAGGCGGTTGAACAATACCCTGTTATGGACGGAGAAAAGACCATCGCCTATTTGAACGTGACCCGCCATAGTGGTGTGGAAAATTCTATTGTTGCCCAGTTATTTAAAAGTACTTTGCTTATGAACAGTTTGTTTTCGGTAGCAATTGCCCTTGGCTTGTCCATCATAGTCGGTAGCTTCCTCAGCAAGCGCATGAGTAAAGCGCTTACAGACACCGCACAAATGGCGAGCGACCTGCACCTAGGTGTAGCGCATGACCATGAACCGTCAAATATAGTTGAAATCAAGCAAATTAGGGACAGTCTCGACGACTTGAGTACCCGACTCAAACTCAAGGAAAAAAGCCGCAAGGCCTTGGTAGATCAGCTCATTCACCAAACCCGCACACCGCTGACCATACTCAGAACCCACCTTGAAGCCATTGAAGATGGGGTCATAGCAGTCGAATCAGAGGAGCTTGGCATATTTCAGAACCAAATTGAAAGCTTAACGACCATCATTGCCAACATGGGCGGTCTTATAGACGCGGAGCGCGAAGTAGACACAGTCACCCTTGAGGAATTTGAACTACACCCTTTACTAAAACAAATTATGCTAGGGCTTCAAGCCCAGTTTGACCAAAAGGGGATCACACTGACCTTGAACAGCACTCAGAAACTAAAACTCAACACCGACAAGTACAAACTCAGTCAAGCTGTCTACAACCTGCTAACCAACGCGTATAAGTACACCAAGGCAGGTGGTCAAGTCGATGTAACCTACACCACAGCAGAGGGCCTACTTACCCTTAGCGTCACAGACACAGGCAGAGGCATTGCAGCGGAAGAGCTAGACCGTATTTTCGAAGCCTATTATAGAAGCTCAGCGGCTACAGACACAGCTGGAGAGGGCATTGGCCTTTACATGGTTCGGGAAAATCTGAGCCTTTTAAGAGGCAGTGTACAGGTACAGTCAGAACTTGGTAAAGGGAGTCGGTTTGAAGTGAGCGTACCTTTGGTGTTAGAGAAGGAGGAATAAGCTATGTTAAAATCAATAAAAGCTAGATTCAATAAGTTAATGGAATCAATAGCAACACAGAACAATAAGAGTTTTGGCAATCAAAAGCTAGATTGTTGCGATCTGAATAAGGGAAAACTGAAAGCAAAACCAAAAGATGAGGGGAAGAAATAAGTGACTCGATTATAAGGCCATTATTGTAACCAACACAGAGGCTAATAAAAACAATCCGCCTATGAGTTTGTCTCCATTCTTAAAATTATTTAGACTGACTAGAAGGATAGAGAGCGCTATTACAATCTGAAAAATAGTATTAATTTTTAGTGCATTATTTGTAATGAGCAACATTATAAATATAATATTGAGTAGTGAAATAAGGCTTATTTGAAGTTTTCTATTCATAGTTCAATGATTCCTCCTTTCGATAAGCTATTTACCTGAGTGCGCTTGATAGTCAACAAGCGCCTTACTATACTGCTTAGAAACCACCGTTTGGTATATATACCAAAACAGCAGTACAATTATAGCGACCATACCAAAGAAAACGGTATACACAGTGAAGTTAAGTATACTACCAAGTGGGTTGATTGCTGCGCCGGTAAAGAAAAGTAGTGAAGCGGCGTACAGTGTACCTAGAAAAACCACCAGCCTTATAGACGTACCAACTCTTTGGAACACAATGTCTGTCAGACAAATAATAATACCTAGGTCCATAATCCCCAAATACACCATGACCTGATAAATACCAGCCCATCTAATGCCAGATTCGTTGACCAGCAAACCTTTAAAGAGGGCAATGAGCATTAAGAAACCAAATAAAGCTAAGGTAAATACGACAACTTCTGCTAGGGCAGTTAGTTTGGATTTTTCATTATACATAGTCATTTCAATCACTCCATTCCTAATTTTTCGCGAAATGCCTTCACATAGCGTCTGGACATTTCGACTTTTTCATTGTTGTTAAGTGTAATAAGCAGATTTCTGTTTATTTGTGGCACAACTTTTTTTATTTTTTGAATATTGATAATGCTGCTTTTCGTAGCGCGAACAAAGGTGAGCGCTTCTAAAACGACTTCAGCTTCGTATAGTTTAAGTGGACATTCAAGCGCTTCTGACTCCGTGTAAACAAAGGTTTTTCGGTCGACGCTCTCTATGTAATAAATACTTTCCGGTTGCACAAATACCAGTTGATTGCCGAGTTTACCTTGTATGGTCGTGCCAATGCCTTCTGCATAACGTTGAACTTTTTCGACCTGTCCGTTAAGCGTTCGACAGTAAAGGTGAAGCTCACCTTCTGCCAGCGTTTCTGTTTCAAATAGTTTAACTTTCAAATGTTTCCCTCCCTCTTTGATATGAGCATAACCCATGCACTCACAAGTGACAATAGCAATTGACGCATGTGGTACATCAGTTTGCATATGTGGTACAATTTATATTATAAATAGCAGACTAACGGGGGGCAAAAATCATGAAACATTTAGGGACAAGAACACTCGAAACTAAGCGATGCATACTTAGAGCATTCCAAATGGACGATGTTGAAGATATGTACAATAACTGGGCGACAGACCCAGAAGTAACGCGGTTTTTAAGCTGGAAGCCCCATCAATCGATTGAAGAGACGAAAATGATAGTCAACCAATGGGTAGAAAGTTATGGACAGTTAAGCAACTATCACTGGGCTATTGAGCTAAAAGAGGATCACTCAGTCATTGGAGGGCTTATGCTCGTCAGACAAAAGGATGCTAGTTACTGTGGTGAGATGGGTTACTGCATTTCAAGTAAATACTGGAATAAAGGTTATACGACGGAAGTTTTAAAAGAAGGACTTAGATTCTTACTGGAAGAAGTGGGCTACAATAGAATAGAAGCTTACCACAACACGAACAATTTGAGTTCTGGAAAAGTCATGCAGA
>JBGSUZ010000352.1:0-5928 GCA_041753235.1 Acidaminobacteraceae bacterium | reverse complement strand
ATTCATGAATTATGACTGAAATGCCTTTGAACCACGCTGCCCAAACAACTGGACAGGAAACAAACCCACCTTTGCTAAAAACTACGTCGGGTTTGATTTTACTGATTAAAGAAAGGCTTTGTAAAAATCCCATTTTTATTCTGAATAAGTCTGTTAAGTTCTTTAAATCGAAATAGCGTCTTAATTTGCCTCCAGAAATAGCGTGAAAGGGTATGCCTAGCTTCCCAATCAATGTTTCTTCCATGCTGTTTTTCATGCCTATGTATTCATCGTTACTCCTAGTTTAATAATTTATACATAAAAGAAACATTCCTAGTTTCATTTTTAACAAGATCAAGCTGGTATTTAGTTGCCTCACGTGGTGGGTAATTTGGCTCGTTTAAATAATTGTATGTTACTTCGATCAAATTAGCATCAATAACAGTTACCGCTACATCTCCTCTCAGACCGCCTACAAACATAATCAGCTTCTTGTCTTGTGTCTTATTAAGAAATAGCCAGTAACTGCCACTATGTACATCTGTATATAACTCTAATTTGCCATCGATTCGAGTATCGTTTATTTCAGAAATTTCTACATCGTCTGGTTTACCTAACCCCACAAAATCAATACAAAGTAAACTAAAAGATTGATAACACTTATACATAATATAACATTTCCTGTTTCCAAATCCCTTGTTCTTGTAAAAAAATTCTTAGAAATACTGCCTATGTAATTTGCAACATTATGGCTATAAACGCTGTTTTCAGAGTTCGTGGGCATCTGAAGGTTGTACCTATTTTCAGTTCCAAAAATTAGCCCCATGGAAAGGAAGAAAAAAAGCATGCCCCATATGAAAAAGGTATTCGTCGAAAAGAAAGGGGTATCGGTAAGGGCGCTGCTTAACCATGTAAATAGAATTTCACCAGAAACTAGCACTATAGGAATTAAAATTTTTTTCATAGCTTTCATGTAATATCCTCTCCTTCTAATCAGTTATAGTTATAATGTGCAATTATTACTTTTATTTACTTTTGATGTTTATAAAAAAAGGGAGTTTCCTCCCTAAAATTTTTTTTATGTTTATATACTTGTTATACTATATTTTTACGTCATTTGCCAGTTGCAATTTCAACCGCTCTATACGCACCATTGTATAGACCTGCGCTATGAGCTCTGAGAATATAATGGTTCATTTGAGTGAGTATTTCTCCAGACTCAAGCATCAAGGACAGCATTTGCAGTGCAAGGTCTGTCGTCTCACACTCAATAGTACCATCCCCCACCTCCGCAGCTCTTATAGCACCCCAAGCTTCGTGACCGCCAACCCGTTTAATCATCAGCTTCGGTACAGGGTAGAAGGACAGCTCACTCGGCTTGGTAACGAGTATATCGGAAGCGCGCATAAGTAAGTTTGAAGCATAGACGGCTGCAAAAATATCTTGGTGATAGAAGGCGTGAATACCTGAAACATCACTATTTAAAGCCTCCTCTGCAAACGCAATTGTCTTGTGCCAGTCGTCAAAATAGCAGTTGGCATGGGCTCTAAGCTGCGGAATTTCATCACATATGCCCTCCCAGACGCCTTTATGATCCCCCACATTGATAAAGAGTACGACCTCTTCTCGTTTGACCATCGGTAGCACCTGTTTAATCAGCGCTGCGAAGATTTCCTTTTGAGCACCGGCGCCGCCTACTGTCAGTAGAATACGCTTTGCCTTATTATCTGTCAGCCGCTGTTGACGCTTCGTCGTATCTGAAACTAGGTTTGAGACGAGCTCATGGTCTATATAATGACCGACTTCATATAGTGAGCCCTCTGGCATCGGCTTAAGGCACTTCTTGCCTGTCATGCCCTTTAGTGTTTTGTACCCAAAATAGGCAGATGGGGTTTGTACTATGTGGATAGACCCTTCCGCTAAGTGCAGTGCCATTGGCCAGTTGTCAGGAATCACATTGACGACTTTAGTCATGCCAGCATGGACTGCTGCCTGAGCCGGCCAAACGTGAGTCGCTATAAAGGGCATATCCTTTGGCAATTCCTTGTAGACAGGTGTCATAAGTTGCGCCACCTGCTGGTCCATGGCATTGTAGGTCAGTTTCCTAAAACCTTCAGAATTAAGCGGCTCCCAGTAAAATTTGTTGAACAAAGGGTACTTCTGTGACCACCTAGACCCCATGGAATAGAGACTGTTCAGGTGGCCAATGACTTTACCACCAGTCGTCTGCTGATAGGCGTGAAGGTCAAACCAGTAAGGGGTATAGCCCATGGCATTGGCTGCGGAGGCAATTGCCATAGAGATTCTGTAATGACCAAAACCCATGCGGATGTTGCCAACAATGACGCCTTTCTCCTTGTCCAGTGGGGCAGAACGTTCAGCCACTTCAATATTTTGAACCCCCAGAAAAGGGGCTAATGTCTCATTGCGAACGGCAGACAAATGGTATGCGGCTTCTGTGTCGTCTCCAAACTTTTTCAAATGCTTTTGCTTGGCTTTAACCGCCTTGTTGACTATTTTTTCAGGTATTGGATTACCAAATATATTTCTAGAACGTTCCATATTGCTCTCCTTCTTAATATGCTAACTACCTTCTTACTGAACACTAAAGCGTTGTTGAACAATAGCCGTGAGGTGCAATCTCCTGTGATGCCATTTCGCTATGCTCCGCTTTATCCGACAGGTTCACCGTTAGCAATTTGCACGCACTACCCTCTCTGTAGTGAATCTCTGCCAAGCCATTTTTGTGAAAAACTATCTTGGTTATTTGCCTCTCTTTAAGGTCCATGACACGTCCAAATATGGCTTCTTGCTCAGAGTTATAGTGACCGATATTATCCGAAGTAAAAATCAAACTACCACATAGGTGATTCACCATCGCCAAGGTCATTTTCTCTGTTTCTGTTAGAGCTAAATTCTCATCCCGAAGCAGAAATACATCTGGGTCATTCAAAAAAGCACGTCCGTCCAAATGGTGACGCCCTATGGTATTGATCAGTGCGTTTCGAGTAGAGACCCGCTCCCTGTGCAACCGTTTCATGTAGAATTTGTCATCCCAATCTAAGCCTACATCACACCCAATTCGGCAGTAGTCCACCAACCCAAAGGCCGGCCCCAGCGGCACCCCACAGCCAAGAATCAGTTTATCGCCAACACACGCCCTTAAGAACTTCATCGCCTCAGTCATAATTTGCCCACGCGTCTTGTCCACTCTTGGCAGCATACACACCGCATAGAGAAAGTCCAGTTTAACCATGTCATAACCCCATTGGTTTAAAACGATGTCAAAGACGTTCTTAATATAAGCCTGCACCTCTGGGTTATAAAAATCTAGCACATAAAAGCCACTCCAATTGCTACCGGCCATTACAGGCTCACCACTGACATCGCGTAGCAGCCACTCGGGCTTTTCCACGTACAGACGCGAGTTGGTTTCACAGACAAACGGCGCCAGCCAAATTCCAGCCATACAGCCTTCAGCCTTGATTTTATCCGCTAAGCACTTCATACCTCTTGGAAATTTAAGCGTATCCACCGAGAGCCAGTCGCCAACGGCGGTTTGGTAGCCATCGTCAATCTGGAAAATGTTAATGGGCGTCTTTGAGTCTGACAAGTACCTTAAATTTTCTAAAATGATAGTCTCACTTATATTTTGATAGTAGTTATACCAACTAGTCCAGCCATTCATAGGCTTGCCTGATGGCTTCTTAATTCCCATTTCCTGAAAATAGCTATCGAAAATATTTGATTCACTGCCGCTTATAAAAACCATATCAAACGGCTCATAGCGCTCATGAATCTGCAACCCTTGACAGTCCTTCTCTACGCGAATTCGGTTGTCTGAGACTTGTGTAATCAATCGGGTAAATCCGCTTGCTTCTGATAAAGACCCCATTAATAACAGTTCATCCTTCTCGCGCACATAACCATAGGTGTAGCCGTGAAATACGCCAGGTTTACCACTGTATTGAGCAAACTGGTAGTCTCCGTATTTGTCGAATTGGTATTTCTTCATGACAGGCCCAGCGAATTTAGAAATCCCCTTCATGCGCTCGTTCGGAAAGAATTCTCGACTGTCCGTCCAAGATTGATAGCCATTAACGAAAATGCTACTGTCCGCTGTAAAGGTATAGGGCAACTCAAAATAGATGGACTCAACTTGTAGGGGCTTAAGAGGTTCTATTGCTACTGTCAAACGTCTGCTATCCTTTTGAATCAGCCACTTAACGGTCACACTGAAATCTTCTAACACTTGCGAGCTACTAAAGGAGACGCTTTGAAATCCTTTTGAACCATGATACTTCATATATATTTGCACAGATTCAAGCATCGACTTCCTCCGATGGTATATTTTCAGTCTTTATTTTTTCAAAACGACTAAAGCCAATCATTAAACAGGCAATGAACATCATGAGCGCCGCCGTTGGGAAAAACCAAGTAAACCCAGCACGGTCCAGCACATAACCCATTAGATTATTAGAAATGAACTGTCCTAAAGAAATAAATAAATTCATAAAGCCCATAAATTCGCCAAGGCGTTCGGGCGGCACAATTTCAGACAAAATCGGATAAATAGTGATTTGAATGGCGATGAAGCCAACGCCAATGCATGCCAGCACTAAGTACATGAGCAGCATTGTCTTGACAAAAGTCGCCACTAACAAAGCTGAAGCAAAAATAAGCGTGCCTATAAGCAAAACTTTTCTGCGCTCCATTTTGTCCGAGAGTACACCAATCGGATAGGCGAAAATAGCCCCTGCCAAAGTAAGCAACAGCAACCCATTGCTAGCAGTAGCTTGTGAAAAATTTAAAATACTGGTGCAGTATTTAACGAAAAAGGGCGTAATACAACCGTAACTCACAAACACAAAGAATACAGACACATAGAGCTTCATGACAGACGGAAATTTGACAAAGTCAAAGGCCAGCTTTTCTGTTTTTTTGCCTTCACCCGGTTTTTCATGAATAAAAAATAATGTTGAAAGAACGGAAACTAATGCAATAACTGCTGCTAGGAAAAACGGCAACCTGTGGTCCATATCCCACAACATAGGGCCCGCCAAAAGAATAACACCGCTGCCTAAAATACTGAGAATTTTCGAAAATCCGTTGGCAAGGCCCAGTTGCTTTTCGTCCACGGCCTCAGGAATCAAAGAGTAATAAGGACCTTGAAAAAAGTTAAGACTGAAGTAGAAACAAAAGGCTATGACAAAGAGCATCCAATAGGTTTTTGCATAAGGCATCATGCAAATAAACACAGCCGCCGTTAGAATACCCGCAAGAATAAAAGGCTTGCGCTTGCCCATTTTAAAGCGGCTTCTGTCGCTCAAAACGCCTGCAATGTACTGGACGAAAATACCTGTGAATGCCCCCATAGACACAAGCTTTCCTAGTTCCGCATTGCTTTTAGTAATCGTTGCAGCAAGCATGGGAATAAGCACCAAGTTCATTCCCCAAAGCAAGCCGATACTGATATTTGGAACCCCAATCAAATACGGTGTTGATTTCTTTTTCATAAGACTTCCTCCCCAGAAAGCGTTAACGCAACAATTACTGCGCACTCTTATTTGTGCCGATAAACTGCACTGCCATGTCAATCACCATGCGAATCTGCGTTTCTCCATCTACTGCTCTGTCGCTGTTCAAAATAAGTCCTCTGAGCAGCAATTTTTGACTTAAACTGATTAAGGTGTGGGTGATGGTGTCATAGAAATGGTTAAATACGGTCAACTTGTTAATACTGCCATCCTTACAGCCTGTCACAAACGCTTTACCCATAATCTCCTTTAAATCGATGATGCTTTTCTCGTAGTCAGCTAACTTGTCTTCCTCAATTTGTTCTTTTACAACATAGTTGTCAAACTCGTGAATAAATTTGAGGAACTCCGGGTGCTGTTGGTACAAATAGAGAAATACCCCTAGAATTTCTCGAACCTGGTCTATGCCACT
>JBGSUZ010000351.1:0-11028 GCA_041753235.1 Acidaminobacteraceae bacterium | reverse complement strand
TATAGTCTTTCAGCTATACACACTCCAAATACTGTACCTAACGACAAAGAAGTTAACGATAAGGTCAATCAAGCTGTTGTAATGAAACCGTCACTTATGGCTACGGGTCATTTGGGCTATGTTTCTATATCTCAAAACGATCAAGTCGACTTTTACCGTTTTGTACTTACAAAGTCTGGTAATTTGAGTATAGATATGCCTACCGAATCTAAGTTACAAGGTCATTTTTCAGTGTACTTAGGAAAAGATTTGCAGTGGTTAGGTGGTATTGATGATACCCAGAAAAATCGCTACCTTATTCTAAACGGCGTCAAACCCGGCACTTACTACCTGAGAGTTTTAGGAACCGGCTATGGTGGCTACGGGATTAAATATATGTTCTCAACTGGGTCGTTAGGAAAAATTTCACCGCCAAAATTGGCTTACACTGACACGACGATTATTAAAACTAAGCCACAAACACCACTGCCCACTGATTCTGCCGTTAGCACCAAATTAGGTAATACCTGGACAGTCAATGAAAATGATGCATGGGCTGGTACCTGGACTCGCAGAGGCAATTCTGACGTGTTCGATGCGGTATGGGTTAACACGCTGACAAAGGAGCGCATTACAGATGTGCTTAAAGTAACTGCTATAGATGGCAATAAAATCAGTATTTACAGAGAAGGTTTGAAGGGCTACTATTATGGCACGTTGTCTAGCGATGGTACTCGCATTATAGGTGGCACTTGTACTTGGGTGAACGAGTGGTGGACGGCTACACTTAAATAACAACCTATGTATAAAAAAGAGTCTATTGGTTTATTCCGATAGACTCTTTTTCGGTATTCAATTAGTCATTTACATTTACTCAATACGGTCACCGGTGAACTCTTGACCAGCTTGCTTGAGTATCACCGTTTTAGGCTTTTCTTTGCTGTCAAACTCAAATACAGCCCCTACACTTGCCGCTTCAAATATAGTTTCTGAAATGGCCTTTACCTCTAATGCAGACTGACCTTCTGCTTGAATCATCAATTTGTTATCTTGTTCAAACACATTGAGTTTAAAAAGGCCTTTAATCTCGTATGTCCCTGTCAATGCCTCTAATTGCGCTTTAGTTCGAGGTAGGTACTGCTTGTCAGACGCACGCGTCAACTTTTGGTTTTGACCTGCGAAATTGCACATAATACTAGTTGCTATTCCTGATTCATCAAATGTATATTCCAAATCAACTTGTATATTATTAGAGTACAATTTATTCTTAGTATCTATACTTAGCTCAACATTAAGTGGCATCCCCTGAATACGCTCTAAAATCAATTTGTCGCCCTCTATTTTTACAACCAGCTGTTCACCATCAACTTCAAATGTACCCGCATATTTGCTAAGTTCTGAGGCTTCCAATTTTAAATTGCCATAAGGCTCGGCTGTTTTTACCTGCTCACCTTTAATCATTTTTTGAATGTCTACTGCTAGGCTTTGTAGGTCAGCAGACTGCTTATTGACTAAAATCACCACATTGACTTTTTGGTCTGGATACAGTGCGTTTAAAGCAGTAAAACCCGTTGTGTTCCCACCGTGGGCAATTTCCTTTCCTAGCAAGCTATCATTCGTAAACCATCCATACCCCACCGAACCAAATTGCGGCGCCTCTGTATACGTTCCAAATAGTTTATTGAGACTTTCCTGATTGACAACTTTGCCACTTTGTAAAGCCACGTCCCACTTTTGCATGTCTTCCGCTGTCGAACACAGAAAACCTGCTCCATAGGCTACATTTAACAAAATTGGATCAAAGGTGTCTGGTTCTACTTTCAAATAACCCGAATACCCTTTCGCATTCACTAGCTTTTTATCTCCTGCATAGGAGACCCCTGTATGTGTCATACCTACAGGTTCGAAAATATTCGCAGACATATAGTCTTGCAGCTTTTGACCACTCACATTTTCTACCAATTTACTCAGAACCAAATAGCCTGTGTTGCTGTAGCTCATTTTCGTTCCCGGTTCAAAATCCAGCGGTTTATCTGCTATGAGCTTTATTAAGTTATCATAGCTGGTTTCATTTAACTTAAGCGCTACAAATTCTTTCGTGTTGGTATAGTTAAAAAGTCCCGACGTATGGGTCAGTAATTGATGAATCGTAATTTCATCGCCATGGGGCACGTCCTTTATGTATTTGCTGATTGGGTCGTCAAATGACACTTTGCCCCCTTCCACCAATTTCGCTACACAGGCAGCTGTAAACTGCTTGGTTACTGAACCGATGGAAAACGTAGTCTCATTAGTCACTTTGATTTTCTGCTCATAATCTGAATAACCATAAGATTTACTTAAGAGTAATTTTCCATTTTGAGTCACCAAAACTTGACCAGAAAAGTTTCGATTAACTTCCAATTTCATAAAGTAATTATCTAAAAGTTCTTGTACACTCTGATCAGTTTGAACAACTCCTGTCGGGCTGGTATCACTACCCTTTACGGCGCAAGAGGGCATTAGCATAGTAGTAACCATAACAATCGCTAAAGTCAGTGGAATCATCTTCTTATTCATTATTTTGAGCCTCCATGATATAGATAGTATTATTACTATCTACTAGTTACCCAAAATAAAAGTTTTATATATTAACAAGACCTTAACGATTCCTTATAATTTCATTTCAAAATAGTCCATTGTCGATGTGATTTCAAAGCCGCAAGACTGATAAAGACCAAGTGCATTGGCATTTTCAGCCTCAACTTGAAGCATAATTTCTGATGCACCGGCAGCTTTGAACTGCTCTACCCCCGCAAGTAGAATTGCTCTACCATAGCCACGTCCTCTTTATTCAGGCAAAACGCCAAGACCGTATATGCCACCTGTTCCACCATTTAACTGCAAATGTATTTTACCAATGGCTATACCTTCCCGTTCGACCATAAAAATAGTCATGCTTCGTTTTTCTTCAGTTTCTGGCATAATCCAATCTGCTTCATTTTCTGAAGCTGCTTTTCCAAAATAAATGGCATTTTGCATGGCGACTTCTTTTGCATCTGCATTGGTGGCTTTCCGAAGCTTAATGCCAGAAGCCGCTATGACAGTTTTAATTTGTTCGGGGGTAAGTTTTTTTTGATTCAAGTACATTTCGTATTCTGCATGCTTGAAAGTTGCACCCATTTTTTGAACAAATGCCTGCCCCGCTTCGGATTTTCGGTCACTAAGGAGTAGTAGATTCCCACTGTTTCTTCGACGCCATTCATCCATCATGAGACCAGATAAGCGGTTATAAATACCCCGTCTTCTGTAGTTTGGGTGCACCATCCCATTGACTTCTAAGTCTGCACTAGGCCCACCAAAACTGTCTACACCCAAGTATCCAATAAGTTGGTCTCCTTCAAAATACATGAAAGAACTGATTTTTTCTATACTGTTAAGGCAGTTCGCACCCTGCTCTGCCGCTACGCCCATCTTATAGTCGAGTTCCAACTTGAGTGCGGTTTCGTCTATTTCTGTACAGATTTTTTCCAATGCATGAATGTGCTCGTAGTCCTCTTGTGTAATGGTTTCTTTAAGTATAATGGATGAATTGAACATAAAGACCCTCCTCAGATGAATTTGCCTGTGTACATTAATTTACAGTTTTAGGCATGTTAATTTCAAAACAAACGCCTTTTTGGAGATTATTAGCCTCAATTGACCAGCCATGGCCTGACACTACTTTATAGACAATTGCCAGTCCTAGACCGAACTTGCCGTTATTGTCTTTAACCAGTGGACTGAACAGACTTTGAGTATCTTCAATTTGAAAGGGTTCGCCATCGTTACTAATGCGAATTTTATGTGAGGTCAATTCAATACGAACGCTACTAGTTGCAAAGCGGCACTGATTGTCCATCAAGTTCTCGAACGCAATGAGCAGAGACTCTTTATTACCCAAAATTTCTTTTTCTTCAAGTATCAGTTCCCAGTTAAGTTCTGGAGAAACGACCTTGAATTTTTCAACAACACTTCGAATAAGCCTGTCGAGTCTAAGCGTTTCCCATTCCTCAGTATACCCCAGCGCTTGATCTAGTGTATTGAGTCTCAGAAGTTGAACGATTCTCTTTTCAAGTTTTTCGGATTCTGCCAAAATAACTTTAGCCTTAGACTGCTCCTGAGCTACGTCTACGCCGTCTACAATAGCCTGAGCATAACCTTTTATGACCATGACAGGCGTTTTTAAATCGTGTGAGGTGGACTGTAAAAATTGCCTGTCCCGTTCCTCAGCAGCTCTTAATGCGTCTCGCATTTTCTCCAGTGAATGGGCCAAAAGTCCTATCTCATCCTGTTCCGTTTTAGGTACAGCAACATCCCAATTACGTCTTGCAATTTCCTCTGCAAACAGGTCTAGTCCCTTTACTTGCTTTGCAATGCTATTGGCTATCAGTCTAGACGTTATGAAGGCGATAAAGATTGCTGCGCCTAAGAATACAAGCATTTCTTTCGTGACCAGTGTATGCTGTGGTGGCGAGATAAAAAAGACCATTGCCTCTTCGTCGGGTTTAATCCAATCTCTCAAGAAATAGTATTGCTTATCTTGAATCCTCACCGAGCCTTGGTCTTGTACGTTGTTGAGCTTTACAACATTTGCAGCTAGACTGCTGATAATTTCATCATCTGGATACTTCTGATTGGTGAACTTATCGCTGTAAATACCGTAGACACCCTCATCAAACTTCATGTAGAAATGAGCGACCCAAATTTCTTCCGATTCTTCTTTCATTTCCTTGAGTACATCATGCTTTTTCTTTGCATCTGCCGCTTCTCTTAATTGATGAAAAATAACAGCTTCATTGGTTTTGTCCAGCAATGTCATATTGAATAATAGGACTGCAACAGAAAAAATGCTGATGGTGGTGAGCATAATCAGCATAATTTTTCGACTTATTGACTTAAATTTTTTATGCTTCATGCCTCCACCTTCAATATGTAGCCAAAACCATAAACAGTTTCGATAGGAAGTTCTGGTATTTTCTTGCGTATACGTCTCAGCGTGTCGTCTATGACTCTTTCGGATCCAAAGTAGTCCATGCCCCAGACATGATCTAAAATATCGTTTCTGCTAATGGCACGGTTTATATTTTCAAAGAAATACTCTAGTAGGTCAAATTCCTTAACTGTCAGCGAAATTTCAGTTTCTTGATTTTTAAGGAGTCGCTTCACTCTGTCAAATTCGACACCCGGAATGGTCACTGCTTCTTTAACCGCTGCTGTTTTTAAAATACGATTCACTCTGAGTACGAGTTCCCTAGGCAAGAAGGGCTTCGGCAGGTAGTCGTCACTGCCCATTTCGAGTCCAATAACCCTGTCCAGTTCTGCACTTCTTGCAGACATAAATATGACAGGAACTTGCGGACAGACCGCCTTAATTTCCTTAATCAAGGCGTATCCATCAAGTCCGGGCAGCATAATATCGAGTATCCACATATCTGGTTTATCAATAATGGCACGTTTTGCATCTAGTCCGTCATTAAAAGTCTTAACTTCGTAACCCGCTTCTACTAAGTAGGTCTCTATTAAATGTGCTAATGACATTTCATCTTCTACCAAATAAATTTTCTTCATAGTTGCTCCTAATTTTATTTAGCGTTGTTAAGGGCGTTCTTGGCTGCGTTAATAATTCCAAGCGATGAATACGTAGCACCAGATACCGTGTCCACGTTTGTACTTTGTGCGCCTATAATCCAATCGGGGATCATGTTGACTGCACGGTTGAACCACTTACGGTCGTCGCTATGAGACACAACTTCTACATTGACTATTTGTTGGTCTTTAACCGTTACGGCAACTGTCATTGGCCCTCTGAATCCGTTTGCTTCACCATTGTAGGTACCGTCTGCTATTCCAGCGGCGTCACCAGTTGGCGTTACTGGGACTGGTGTTACTGGCAGTTCTGAAGCAGTTGATTGTGCTACTTTTTCTGATTCTTTTTCTGCCTCTGCAACGGTCTCTATCTGTGCTTCTGTTGACGCTACTTCCTGAGTTTGCAACTCTGCTAGCGCCTGTTCTTCCGCATTATGAAGTGCTGCTTGCTCAGTCGTTAGTTGGTACACCGCAAAGCCCGTTCCGCCAGCAACCGCAATCGTTACTGCAACAAAATAAAGAATCACTTTTTTAGGGCTTAATTTCAGTATACCAAATTTTAACGCACCTTTCTTTGGACAAGCCGCCACACAGCTCATACAATTAATGCACTGAAGTGACGTTACATTCTTGCCGCCAGTAATGTCTATATGCATTGGACAAACTTTATCGCATTTGCCGCAGTTTACACAACTGTCTGCATTTCTTATGATTCTAAAGGGTCTAAGACTGCTCATTAGGCCGTATTGAGCACCTTGTGGGCACATATAACTACAAAATGGTCTTTCGAAGAAAACAGCAATCAGTAAATATGCGCCTAATACTGCATAAGCGCCAATTGTGAGTACCTTGCCACTTAAGACACTTAAAAAGTTTATACGCGCGTCATACTGCATCAGGGTGAATACAAAATCCACCGTCAGTACGGTCGTTACGCACAACAATGCGTATCTTGAAATTGCCAGTACCTTTTGCAGCCCTTTGGGCATTTGTCGTTTTTTTATTTTATAAGTCAGTTTACTGACCAAATCTTGCAGTGTACCAAAGGGGCAAACCCAGCCACAGAAAAAAGGCCCTGCCAATACGGTAGACACCATAATAATCAAAAGCGTCACTGGCAGGTTACCCAACCCACCTGCTATAAGAAGCGCACCAGCGCCTATTTGCACTGCCAATCGTATTTTACCAAACTGTTTTTTCATCATTATGTCCTCACTTTCACTATGCAGAAACTGTCCTATCTAATTTTCTGCTTCTCTTACGATTGATTTTACGCCACTTCGTAAACCCATTCTGCAAGAGACTCGTGGGAACATTGTGTGAAAGTTGTAAGAAAATACGCTAACTTGTGTCACAGCAACTGGCTGCCATTATTATAATTTTGCTGTTTTTCCTTTAACGTATGCATCAATAATATCTGCTGTTTCCTTGGAATAGCGGACTGCCTCTACTACCGTTTTAGCGCCCGTCACCACATCGCCTGAGGCAAAAACGCCTTCACGAGTTGTGCGCCCGTATTGGTCAGTAATAACCAGCCCATATTGATTGACTTCAATGCCTTTGCTGTTTGAAACGATGTTGGCCTTCGGGCCTTGGCTGATCGCAATAATCACTGAATCTCCCGGGAATAACGCCTCAGTGGCCGGTACTTCTTTGTAAGCGCCTGAAGCTTCGTCAAAACGGTTTTCTCTATAAACGACCCCGTCTCTCGTAATTTCAACCGGTGCTTTATAATACTCAAAGCTAACGCCGTCTATTTTGGCATACTCAACTTCATAGCCTCTAGCTGGCATTTCCTGCTCTCCCCGTCTGAACATAATGGTAACCTGTTTGACACCTTTACGAAGGGCCGTTCTTGCCACGTCCATCGCCACATTGCCTGCACCTATTACCGTTAAACGCTCACCCAACTGGTAAACTTCTGGGTTTTTAAGATAGTCGATGGCATAATGCACCTGACCTAAACTCTCACCTTTAATGCCAATTTTTTTAGGATTCCAAACGCCTGTCCCAATGAATACCGCGTCGTAGCCGTCTCTAAATAAGTCTTCTAGCGTAAGTACTGGCCCTATAAGCGTGTTTGGGCGAATGACAACACCTAATTCAATGAGCTTGTCCCGCAGTCTATCCAGTATCGACTTTGGCAGTCTAAACTCTGGTATGCCATAGCGGAGCACGCCACCAATCTGGTCGTGAGCCTCAAAAATAGTAATGTTATAACCCTTCATAGCCAGTTTAAAAGCGATGGTGATGCCTGCCGGTCCAGAACCCACAATAGCAATATGTCCAGACCCCTCTTGTGACTTTTTCAGCGGGAGCATGTCGAGACTATAGTCTGAAATATAGTGTTCAATATCGCTGATATGAATTGGGTTTCCTTTTTTATTCAATATACAATGGCCTTCGCATTGCTTTTCATGAGGGCAAACGAGGCTACAAACTACTGAAAGTGGATTATTGCAAAAGAGCATTTCGCCCGCTTCTCCGGTATGGCCTTCTAAAAGCATTTTGATCATTTGTGGAATTTCAGTGCCCACGGGACAGCCCTCAACACATCTAGGCTTCTTGCACTGCAAGCAGCGCTTGGCTTCTTCAATTATATGTCTGCTCATGAGTTCCTCGCTTTCTATCGTTAAGTTTCAAAATTTATAGTTTACACTTAAATGTAATCATAACACAGAATATGAGGAATTGGATTTGATAAAAAAACTCCAACATTCAAATACAAGTGAACGTTGGAGCTTCATAAAATTGCTATTTTTTCAGAACCAAAAGCGTTCGACAAGGAATATAAATTAAAATACCTGTGATTTTTGTTTGATCAGGCAGTTTATCAGATGTGTAAACGACATCGTGTTTGATGCGTGCTTGTCCTCCGAATGCGGTAGCGTCACTGTCAAATATGACATGATAGTTTGCATGTTCATGGGTTGGCAGTTGGAATTTTGTATAGGAGTCCGTCGGATGAAAATTGAATAGAAAAATCAAATCATTCTTTTTAAAGGCAATGATTTTTTTATGATCATCGATCCAAAGGGCTTCTGGCAATGACTTTAGTAAGCCATATTCTTTTGAAAATGAAATTATTTCACGGTCGAAATGGTGAAGGTATTCATAACTGAGAAACGGATTATCGGCGAGACTCCACTGTCTCCTACAATGTTTAAAACTCCATTGATTGCCTTCACGAGGAAAATCAATCCAGTCCGGATGTCCAAATTCATTTCCCATAAAATTGAGATAGCCATCACAACCCAGTGTCAGTGTTATAAACCTGATCATTTTATGAAGGGCTATAGCACGGCTGACAATAATATTTTGATGGTTTTTGGCCATATTGGTGTACATTTCTTTATCGGCTAAACGAAAAATTAGGGTTTTATCGCCTACTAGCGCTTGGTCGTGGGATTCCACATAACCAATTCGTTTTTCTTTAGGCCGATGTGTGGTAAGTTCATGCCACAACTGGTGCATGTTCCACTGTTCATCAGGCGTTTCAAGAATTTTGATCCAAAAGTCCGGCATACCCATTGCCAAACGATAATCAAAACCAATGCCTCCATCCTCAATAGGAAGGCACATGCCAGGCATTCCGCTCATGTCCTCTGCGATACATATAGCATCCGGACGAACCTGTTTGGTTAGCTCAGTTGCAAACTGAAGGTAAGTGATGGCTTCCACATCGGTATTCAGACTAAAATACTTGTTGTAATTATCAAAGCTCACCCCCAAACCGTGATTATGGTAGCACATGGAGGTAACGCCGTCGAATCTGAAACCGTCAAAATGGTATTCATCTAGCCAAAACTTGATATTGGACAGCAAGAAATGAAGCACCTCATGTTTGTCATAATTGAAAAGCTTAGAATCCCAAGCGATGTGGTTGCCTCTATCACCTAAATGAAAAAATTGATGCACAGTGCCATCAAATTCGTTAATCCCTTCAGAGACATTCTTAACCGCATGAGAATGCACTATATCCATAAGAACACTTATGCCCATGCTATGCGCTTTATTGATTAGGTATTTTAGATCGTCGGGAGTCCCAAACCAAGACGAAACGGCAAAAAAATTCGACACATGGTAGCCAAAAGAAGCATAGTAAGGGTGTTCCATAATACCCATCAACTGAACAGTGTTATACCCGTTCGCTTTAATGCGTGGCAAGGTAAAATCTGCAAACTCACGATAAGTGCCTATCGCTTCTTTTTCCTGAGCCATGCCTACATGCGCTTCATAGATGAACAATTGACTCTCCGGATTGACTTTATGGTCATTATCCGTCCATTTGAAAGGTGCGTCTGGCATCCAAATTTGACCGTTGAAGTCATGGGTGGTGAGGTCTTGCTCAACTTTTCGAATATAAAGTGGAATCCGGTCGCGGGCTTGCCCGTGTGAATTAACCCGAACCTTTACGCGTGAAAGATGTGTTAGGTTATCCTTATCAGGTATAAACAGCTCCCAAGAACCATCAAGCTTTCTTTCAAGAGGGTGGGTCTCAGCGTTCCATCCGTTAAAATCTCCGATAAGGTGGAGCGACTTCGCATCTGGTGCCCATTCACGGTAATACCAACCGCCTTCTATTTTATGGAATCCGTAATACAGATAGCCATTTGCAAAAGAATTAAAGTTCTGATGTGTTCCTAAAATTGTTTTTTTGATTCGATGGTAGCGGTTCATACGCAGTAGTAAATCTTTTTCATACGGCTTGAGCCACGAATCAACTTCAAATATATTTAATATTTGGGATTTATTACTTGTAATAGGCATAGGATTATCCTTTCTTTATGATGTCATTCACAGTTTATACCTTATTATGCAGAGGATAATCACTCAATTTAAAAAAGAAGCAAGCCGGTGAGATACTTGCTTGGTAAAATCAATCAGCATGAGGCTTTTTATGTAACACAGTTTATTGCTTTCTCTGTTTATCTAAACCAATTTGATTTTACTTGTCTTGCTCACACGTTTCTCTCTAGCCTCAGACGGGTACTGTCCATGATAATTTCTATAAAGTCCAGTAAAATGTCGGGCACTATGATAACCCACTGCCTCTGATACCTGTTGCACAGACAGGGTGCTATTTTGCAGCAGTTCTTTTGCCTTTGTCATGCGTAGGTCTGTTAGGTATTTCACAAACTTGCATCCCGTATGTTTATGAAATAACCGACTCAAGTAATTGGGTGTGATGTGCAGTTTGTCTGCCAGTTCATTTAGACCTATTTCTTCCATATAGTGTAGTTCTAAATAAGCTTTAAGTTCACTTATCAGAACATTTCCTGCCTCAGCTTCGGCGTTCGCATCTAGCTGGTCCGAAATAGGTCTGGTCATTTTATCTAAGTCAATTTGCATGCGCTCAAATACCAATTTCAGTTTTGCTTCTAATTCCTCTAAGGACACTGGTTTTAATAAAAAACATGATGCGCCTAAGTGAAGCGCCTC
>JBGSUZ010000350.1:0-5094 GCA_041753235.1 Acidaminobacteraceae bacterium | reverse complement strand
CTACAATAGAAGCACCAAATACCAACACATAAGGCTTGTTGATATCATATAACATACCTAAACCTCCCAAGATTTATACCTAATTCATGATAACATAAAATGTCCTTTTAATTCAAATGCTGATTGTTTATACTAATAAGGATGGGACCATGCAAAATTCCCTTTGTGGTAACGGTTGCACTGTCTAAGAAGGAAAATGCGTTTTGCACCTTCCTCACTATAATTGGAGGCGTCTATGTTTCACGAATTGCCCAACGAACCGCATAAGGTATACCTTGAATTAATCAGCCACTATAAACGTTTTTTTTACAGTCCTAACTACGGCCTAGCCATTGTTCACCAGCAGACTCTGGTAAACTTGAATCCTGTACTGACAAAACTTCTGGAACTCGAAAACCGTCACGAGGTACTCGGTCAGGACATTACCCTGCATATAGAAGAGCTTCAGACAAACAATTTAAGTGAATTGGCACTGTCTACGGAGTCTTTTTTGACCACGCCATTAACTTGGAAAACACAGTCCTCAGCACCGCTGGTCATGACAACCCTTCTGACACGCTTTCATGTAAAAAATGCTGACTTTTATCTGCTTCTTGTTCCGCGGTCCCCAGAGTTTATCGATACCCTTAAATCCGTTTCACGTCAGTTTTTATTGATGCTGCAAACAGAGTACCGTCCCATGCTTCTTTTCGATGGCATGCACTTGACAGAATCACCGCCGATAAAGTTAAATGCCGCTGCTAAAAATTACTTTGGAGTAGATGCAGAAGCTAATTTTACGCTGTCTAAGCATATTCATCCAAAAGATAGGCCAGCACTGGCCTCTTTAGCTCAATACATAAATAAACACAAATCCACCCGCAGTCAATTGAACTTTGTAGACACTGAAAACCATACATTGTCAGTGTCTCTTCAGAGCTATCCTATTAATCTGGATGAACGTTCGCTAGTCCTGACGCTTCTTTCAGATGAACTAATGCAATATGTTCAAGAATCCAAAACTCAGTACAATCAGCAGACGTTACAAAGTTTTTTCAATTACACTAAGAGTGCCATGTTAATTGTAGACAAGAACATGATTGTTAGAGAAATGAATATCGGCTTTACGCACCAATTCAAATACCCTGAAGACGATATTATTGGTAAAGATGTGAATAACTTCTTGAGTCAAAGCATTCTGAACAACAAAATCCAAACAGCTGAAACGATTTCACAAGTAGAGCTTTCTGATTACTATGGCACCCTGCATACTTTGAAGGTTTTTGATATGCCCATCTTTTTAGAAGATGAATTTATAGGCAAATACCTGCTGTTTTCAGACGCCAATGCCCCTATGCCTTCTGAGTTAAAACAGCTTCATCAGCAACTTTTCAATTTGAATCCTGAACAGGTCCTTCTCGTTGACAGCAATTTTGAAGTCTGTTGGAGTAGCAGTGCCTACTCTGCAAGTGCTGAATTTCCAAATGATGCGATGCTTAAACACCCCTTGCTAGATTTTATTGCTAAAGAATCTCAAGACCGTTTCTTAGAAGTCGTTGACTATTTAAAAAGCGGTCATTCAGATTGGTATGGGCAACTTTGGTTAAAATCATCGCAAAATAAGCAAAAACTGAGAAGTGTTCATATTAGCACACTTACGAGCGACTTGGACAGCCAGATTTATTATGGTCTGACCATTAACCACATTCAACTAGACCGAGAGTTAGAACAGCTCATGATTCATTTTGCCTTTAGAGACCCTTGGCTTGAGCTTCCTAACCACGTCTATGCCGAACGTTTAATTGACGAATGGATTTATGAGTTTGGGGCACATCAAAAGCAGTTTTCTATGTTCAAACTGAATATAATGGGCCTAGACGCATTGATTACCACAGGCCATGAGGCAGAAATCGACTTGCTTCAATCGGTGCTTTATACCATGACTGAGGTCCTCAACAGCGATGCAAAAGTCGCCCGTTCTCAAGACGGCGGATTTTTGATATGCCATCGAGGGATAAACCATCGAAAAGACGCACTTCATTTAATACACACGTTCCTACTGGACGTTAACAATACCCTGAAGAAATCTGGACATGTGGATCTTGGTTGTCATATCGGTTTAGCCACGTTCCCTCAAGATGGTTCTAATTACGAGACGCTAATGAGCGCTCTTTGTGCCTCTCAACAAGATCACCAACTTGGTCAAGGTGATTTGATTCGTTATGAACAAATGCTGCTTAGCGGTCCTAAAAAGGAAGGCATGATTATACGCTATCTTAAAGAAGGCCTGCACCGCGGAGAATTTTATATTGTTTATCAACCACTCATTGACCTGAATACTAAAAAAGTAATTGGCATTGAAACACTGCTCCGCTGGGAAAACGATGTCGTTGGCAGCATCCCCCCCTAAAGACTTTATTCCCCTTGCTGAAAAAGGTAATTTTATTGTTAAAATTGGTTATTTCGTCATTGGCGAAACGGTTCGAAAACTTCACAGTTTACGAGAAAAGGGCCATGACCTGTCCAGTTCTGTGAACATCAGCATTAAGCAACTTGAAGTCGCTGATTTCGCTGAAAAAATTATCAATATCATGAATGACTACGAACTGCCGCCTACCTCGATTCAGTTTGAAATTACCGAATCGATTACGGCTTCCAGCCACCCGAATGTCATGAGCAACATTGCTGAGCTGACCAACTTTGGTATGACCTTCAACGTTGACGACTTCGGTACTGGCTACTCTTCTCTCAAACAAATGAAGGAACTTAAAATTAAGGGCCTAAAAATAGACCACTCTTTGATCCAGGACATGGTAGAGGATCCAAGTGACCTTTCTGTTGTCACTGCTATCTCTGCTATGGCTAAAAATCTGGGTCTGCGACTCATCGCTGAGGGTGTAGAAACAAAGGAACAGTTGGAGACTTTAGAGCGCATTGGCTTTGAAGAGGCTCAAGGTTTCTTATTCAGTGTCCCGCTTGTTGACAAGGACATAGAAAAATTCATTGAGGAAACGAATGGGAAGCTAAGTATATAGCTGATAATTAAATTTGAAATCATTACAAAAAAGGATTGACAGATAAGACGGTATCGTTTAAAATTAATTTGTGATTAAGACAAATTTGTATTTATTTCAATTGGAGGTCAATGATGAAAAAGTATGTTTGTATGATTTGCGGTTATACGCATGAAGGTGACAGCGCACCAGATAAGTGTCCACAATGTAATGCACCTGCTGAAAAGTTTGTCGTTAACGATTCTAGCAAGCGTGTTTGGGCAGACCAACACTTCGTTGGCAGCGCAAAAGGTGTTGACCCTGAGATTCTTGAAGGTCTTCGTCAAAACTTCATGGGCGAGTGCACTGAAGTTGGTATGTACCTTGCTATGAGCCGTCAAGCGGACAGAGAAGGTTACCCTGAAGTTGCTGAAGCTTACAAGCGCATTGCGTTTGAAGAAGCTGAGCACGCTGCTAAATTCGCAGAACTTCTTGGTGAAGTACTCACAGATTCAACTGAAAAGAACCTTTCAATGAGAGCGGATGCTGAGCAAGGCGCTACTATGGGCAAGCTCGACTTAGCTAAAAAAGCAAAAGCGCTTAACTTAGACGCGATTCATGATACAGTTCATGAAATGTGTAAGGATGAAGCTAGACATGGTTCTGCTTTTGAAGGGTTATTGAATAGATATTTTGGTAAGTAGTAGAACTTAGTGGAACTTAAAAGAACTAGCTTTAAGTGTTGATAATTCAACCTTATTGCTAGTTCTTTTTCGTAATCCATAATTACTGAAATCTAGTCACTCAAGAAATCATCCGTCAGAAACTACTTATGCGTAAGTAACATAAATAATCACAGTGGTAAAAACACTCATTTAATTGACATAACATAGGATGTTTCGATATAATCTGTAGAATATAGTTAAGTACCCTTTTCAATCTTTCCTAATCAATTTTGCAAGTCAAAATTTAAGTGGGGTTAATTATCATGATTAAATATACTGTTGGTGAAATTATACGCCGTGAACGAAAAAAACAAAAACTGAGTCAAGAATCTCTATGCGATGGCATCTGTACACCAAGTTGGCTTTCTAAAATAGAATCTGGTTCATGTATTCCAACTCCAGCCCTATTTGAAGCATTAATGCAACGACTTGGAAAAAATGCTTCTCAATATATCATGTATCTCAGTGAAACAGATATGCATATTGAACACCTAAAAATTGAAATAAGAAGAAATTATGCTATTCAAAAATTTCCTGAGGCTATTCGCTACTTTGAAGAGTTTGAGAAACTTGCTAGAGATGATCATAAGGGCGATCAGCAGTTTCTTAATCTCATGAAAATCCTATTATATAATAAACATAATCTCAACTCTACCGAAATGATTAATCATATGTATAGTGTATTAGAGTATACAATAGAAAACTTTGACATCAATAATCTTGAAAACTATCTCCTCAGTAAAGATGAAATACTTATCATTAATAATATCGCCATCCAAAAGAGAACCCTTGGTAATCTAGATCAAGCAATAGAGATACTAAAGCGCTTGCGCTTATACTTGGAAAATCCTCGTTTTGATTACGAAGAAAAATTACGAACTTATCCAACTATCATGAATAATTTGGCAAAATGGCAGAAAATAAGTGGTGATTCTATTGGATGTTTAAATACTTGTGAAACAGCTATAGAGTTTTGCATAAAATACGACAAGTTTACTGTTTTTCCCGATTTACTTTTCTATAAAGGCTGTTCACTCATGGTCCTGGGTGGTGAGAATGCTGCAATAAAATGTTTCAGAGAGTCCTATTACTTTTTTTCTGCAACAAAAAACATGGCCTTTGCAGACCATGTACTTGAATATTGCGAAACCCAATACCAACTAAAATTAATTGTATAAATTACTCATATTCTTTATCAGGAAAATCTGAAAGTAGTTGGGCATCTGCCATCATTATAGTAACGTCTTGTCCTGGCTTTGAAATTAGTTCAGCATTACAACATATTATTGAAAACAATAGTAATACAGAAAGTAATGTCGAAAAAAGTTGTTTTGTAAAATTATTCATTTTTATCCCCCTATGCAAAAGTAATCTTTCTATAAGTGTATAGTACCATT
>JBGSUZ010000349.1:0-2512 GCA_041753235.1 Acidaminobacteraceae bacterium | reverse complement strand
CTAGAACTCTATGACCTGATGGAGGTCTATCTGCTGGAGCTAGGCAGTGAAGGCAGCCTCTTTACCCAAGCCATCACAGACCTGTTAACTGATGTAGAATCTCAAATGAATGACTTGAAGCAATTAATTATGAAAACGAATAACGACTTTCGGCAGAGTATTTAAAAGAAAGTTCAAAAAATACAAACGCAGCGCTGGTACGCTCTCTTAGAACGTGCTGTCGCTGCGTATTTTATTGCCTAGAGCCAAGGTTAGGCTATGAGCTATGTATTGTTTAGTAGAGACTAAAAGGCCCGAGTGCCTTGACACGCTTGTATTCCTGCAACATAACGTCGTAGAGGTTAATGTCCAGTTGATTGCATAGGGCAGTCAGATAAAATAAATGAGAACCGATTTCCTGCTCTACTTTCTCGCGGCAGGTAGCGCAAAGTTCGCCACTCAGTTGATTGGAATTCTGTTTTTTTAGGTCATAGAATTCTGCACCCTCTGGAATTTCAGTTTTCTGGGCGTTGAGAGACATACAGCCGCAGCTGGTAATGGACTTGATGACAGAACGGTTAACGCGTGCGTTTGAAGCTTCGAGTTTTGTAACGATGTCTAGGACACTGGCATTGCGTACAAGTACCTCGTCCACTGTGTTTTGAAACTGATCGTAAAGTAAATCGTTCAATGGCTTCACCACTCCTTTTCTGCAGGTTCAAGACGGCGTAATTGTCATCTTGTTTCTGTCTATTGTAACATAGGAATGCAGTAATTTTAAGGTTGTAATTTCAAAATTCTGAAAAACATTAATTTGATTGACACACAAAAAACCCTATGATAAAATAATTTATTTTAATTTGACCAAAGCTTATACTATAGGGTATAATAGATATAGGTTATTATAATACAAGGAGGTGTTCTGATGTTTCGAATAGGAGATCGCGTGGTTTATCCCATGCACGGTGCTGGCGTTATTGAGGGCATTGAAGAAAAAGAGATTCTTGGGGAACTGCGCCGATATTTCGTGCTCAGGTTACCTCTCAAAAACATGAAGGTTCTGCTGCCGGTAGACAATATTGACAGTTTGGGTGTTCGACAAATTATGACCAAGGAAGCTTTTGAAGAAGTAATCAAAGTACTCCAAAATGAGGAGTTTGATCTTCAGACTAATTGGAATAGACGGTATAGATCAAATATGGAAAAGGTTAAAACTGGAGACATATTTGAAGTGGCAACGGTTGTCAGAGACCTGATTCACATTGAACGTGCGAAAGGCCTTTCCACAGGAGAACGCAAAATGCTTACGAATACCAAACAAATTTTGGTGAGCGAAATGATTTTAGCGACAAATGTGGATGAAAGTGAAGCTGAACATTTAATAAATGCGGCAGTACACTAATAAAAAATGTTTAAAATAGTTGATAGCGGGTATCCTTAACAGGGTATTGCATCAGCTATTTTCTATTTTTTGACGGAATTTTGATCAAATAGGAGTTATTTCTTAAGCTTATCTTAAAAGATGATTACAAAATGAAGGATACAAATTTTACCGTTATAAAATGTGTTATGATAAAGTAACCTGATTTTATGATTTAAAATACAGGATTATTAGAAAGGAGGATTAACATGTTCAAACAAATCGCAAAAGTCTTGTTGACGATTATTGGCGTTTCGGCTGGATACGGGATTGGTTTTCTCCTGCTCGGCATTGATGGCGTTGGTAGATTGTTCAACTATACGGCTGGCGACCCCGTATTTAAGTTTGTTTTTTCATCGGTAATAGCAGCAGCATTAGGACTTATACTTTATCTTATTTCCCCGTGGATCATTCATTTGGCTAAAAAATTAGTGAAAGGTGCAGAGGACGAACTGGAGAAGGTTCCAACACATCAGATTGTGGTGGGTTCACTTGGTTTGATTGTTGGCTTGGTCATTGCATTCCTGATCAGCAGTGCCATCAGCCTGATTCCGATTCCGTTTATCAGCCTGCTCAGCCTTTTGATATATGTGTTTTTAGGTTATCTGGGTGTCAGTTTAGCCATTAAAAATGTTGGAGACTTTTCGAAGTTTCAAGATATGTTTAAGCGGAGTTCTTCCAAGTCTACATCGAAAGAAGTCAGCGGTGCTAAGCCTAAAATACTAGATACAAGCGTTATTATTGACGGACGGATTGCAGACATCTGCAAAACAGGTTTTGTTGAAGGTAGCTTGATTATTCCTAATTTTGTACTAGAAGAACTTAGACATATTGCAGATTCTTCTGACGGTCTTAAGAGAAACAGAGGACGAAGAGGTCTGGACATATTAAACCTTATTCAAAAGGAATTAAAACTGGATATCCGCATCGTTGACACGGACTTTGAGGACGTCTCAGAAGTGGATATAAAATTACTTAAGCTGGCTCAAAAAATGAATGGTATGGTCGTTACCAATGACTACAACTTGAACAAAGTTGCTGAGTTACAAGGTGTAACCGTCCTTAACATTAATGAACTGGCGAATGCAGTCAAACCAGTGGTGCTTCCGGGCG
>JBGSUZ010000348.1:0-4148 GCA_041753235.1 Acidaminobacteraceae bacterium | reverse complement strand
GGGAGAACAACAACATTTCAAGTACGACTTTATCGTCAAAGACGATGCGCAAACAGGCTTCTATGACATGTATATCGCATTGAAATACAACATTGAAGGTGGAAAGGACACAGATGCGCAAACTTACAAAGAATTCGCAGGTGTTTTTGTAGATGGTGCGGTAGGTCTTGGTAGACCGAAGGTCATTATTGAAAACTATGACTTCGGAGGCACAACGGTGCTTTCAGGTCAAGAATTTGACCTTGCGCTCGATTTATTCAATACAAGCAGTGAAGAACTCATCAAGAACATAAAAGTGTCGCTTAAAGCCGAGGATGGTGTCTTCACACCTGTGGATATGTCCAGTTCTTTCTTTGTTGAGACAATTGGCGCTCAGGAACATGTAAATAAAGTATTGCGCTTAAAAACGAAGAGTGACGCCACAGTTAAAGCTTATAATTTAGTAGTCACTTTCCAATACGAAGACAGTAAAGGTAATGCTTATGATGCACAGAAGAATGCTTATAAAGAAGAAGAAACAATTACGATACCAGTTAATCAACCAATCCGTATTGAAACTGGTGAAGTAACTTTAAGCCCTGAAAACTACGTGAATCAGCCAACACCAGTATCTATGGAGTTCTTTAATATGGGTCGCTCAATCGTATATAACTTAATGGTTAAAGCTGAGGGTGACTTCCAAGTTCAAGGCGGCAATTACTTTGTGGGTAACTTCGAAGCTGGCAGAAGTGATTTCTTCGAAACTCAGGTCGTGCCAACGGTTGAAGGCGAAGCAAAAGGTAAGGTTATTTTCATGTTCGAAGATGCTAATGGTGAACCAGGTATTTATGAAAAGGAATTTACAATGAATGTTATGGCAATGCCAGTTGACCCGAATGCTGGGGGTGAAGGTGAAGGCGGCGAAGTTGTTGACCCGAATGCGGTTGTGACACCAAACGCCAATAGTAAGATTATAATTGTTGGTATTTTAGCGGGAATTGGTATTGTGTTTGGCGGTACAATCATTTGGAAACGTCGTCTGGAACGCATTCAAAATGCTCGCATGGAGGATGAAGATGAATAGTGCAGACCTGATTGGCATGGGGCTTCGTAACCTGCTGAGAAGAAAAGCGCGAACTGTTTTGACTGTTTTGGGAGTCGTTATTGGTACGGCTTCCATCATTGTCATGCTGTCTCTGGGAATTGCTATGAATGTCAATTTCGAGAATCAGTTAAAATCTATGGGCAGTCTCAATACGATAGACGTTAACTCAAACCAGTACGCCTACGAAGAAAAACCAAATCCTATGAAAAAAATAGCAAAGTTAGATGATAAAGGTTTAGCGTTAATTGAACAAATACCACATGTTTCTGTGGTAATGCCCATTATGTCCAAGAGTCTACAACTTTCAGCTGGTAAATACATGATGTATGCTCAGGTCAATGGCATTGACTTTACAAAACTTGAAGAGTTTAATTACGTGGTTGAACAGGGGGCTATACCTGAACCGGGTGGTCATTACCAACTGTTGTTTGGGTTCTCCGCCAATTCAAATTTTTATAATCCTAAAGCGAGGGGTAATTTTCAACCTGCGCAGATTGATGTCATGAAAGCGCGAATCACTGCTTATTCAGATAGTGTAGACATGTCTAAACGACCTAAAGGCGCAAAAGTAGCTGTAGCTGGCATCCTAAAACAGAGCAACGATGAAAAGGACTGGAGCGTCTACATGGACATCAACGCACTAACGAAACTCACGACGGAATTAAAACGTCAGACTAAGTCAGCAGATGGGCAACTACAGCCTAGAAACAATTCGCAGCAACAGGACAAATACACAACCTTTAAAGTAAAAGTGGACGACATAAACGAAGTTCAAGGCGTCCAAAACCAAATTAAGGATATGGGCTTCCAAGCGTGGAGTCTCTCGGACATTTTAGACTCCATGAAGAAGACCTCGGCAGGTCTTAGAGCAATTCTTGGTGGTATAGGTGCCGTCTCTTTATTTGTTGCTGCACTTGGTATTACCAATACCATGGTCATGTCTATTTATGAACGGACTAAAGAAATTGGCGTTATGAAGGTACTTGGCGCCGAACTAAAAGACATTAAGCGCCTCTTCTTGTTTGAAGCGGGCATGATTGGCTTCTTTGGTGGCCTCTTTGGTATTGCCATTAGTTATCTCATTTCCTTTGGACTTAACTCAGCCGGTATGGATTTGCTTGGTGGTGGTATGATGGGACCTGGGGGCGAGGGTGAAAAACCGCTCATGTCTTTAATTCCTATCTGGCTTAGTCTTGCATCTTTAGGTTTTGCTACAGTCGTAGGACTCGTGTCCGGTTATTACCCTGCGCTAAGAGCTATGAAACTCAGTGCCCTCGAAGCAATACGCAACGAGTAACAAAAGTAATAGATAAACGATAATGTTTCTCAATATATTAAAAAACCGTCATAAATAATTCCTATATGTTTATGATAAAATGTTAGTGAGTCGAAAGATTTTGGAGATGATGACATGCAAATCAATTCAAACTATCCTTGGGTTATAGCCAATGGAAAGCTTGTGACAATTGAAGAGGCTTTAGCAATTAAGTTGGAAGCGCCTCTAATTTATGAAGTGATTCGCCTAATTGATGGTAAACCTTTGTTTTATAAGGCGCACATGGACAGACTTTCGGAGTCTGCTGAATTATTAGGACTTCCTGTGAAGGAACTTGCGGAAAAAATTCATACTGGGATAATAGCGCTAATAAGGGAAAATGGCATTCAAGCAGACAATCTTAAGTTAGTCATTGGAAATTTGAATGAAGCTGTACCTTCATGGCTAGCATTTGGTGTAAAAGGATTTTACCCGCCGCAAACTTGGTTTTCAGAAGGTGTCAAAACAACGCTGCTAAAAGTTTCTAGGCACAATCCGCATGCGAAAGTCATTAACCAGAGTTTGGCGGATCAAGTAGATCATCTTAGGGCGACTACAGATTTGTTCGAAGCACTCTTGGTAGACGAACAGGGGCGTATTACGGAAGGTAGTCGTTCCAATGTCTTTTTCATTAAAGAAGGGCGTCTTTATACCCCTAGAACTGAATTGGCACTTAAGGGCATTACCCGTTTGAAGCTGATGCAGGTGCTTGAAGGTATGGACCTTGGCTGTGAAGAAGCAGATATTGAAGCCTCTGCAATTGGCAACTATGAAGGGGTTTTTATAACAGGAACCTCCATCGACTTACTGCCAGTTTCAGCGGTAGACGAACTGCGTTTCAATACGGCACAGTTGCCATTAATGCAGGCACTGCTAAGGGGTTATAGACAAGTGATGAAAGACTCTCTGGAAGCCTTTTAATCCAGAAATAAGCACATACTGACATTAACGGAGGGGATTATTTTGGAAAGAGCTTATGAAAAATTATTAAGATATGTTGTGGTGGATACGCGTTCAGATCATGAATCAGAAACGGTTCCTTCAACTGCAAAACAGTTTAAATTAGCGGAAATGCTCGTTGAAGAATTAAAGGCTCTTGGTATTGAAGACGCTCACATGGATGAGAAATGCTATGTAATGGGTACACTTAAGGGTAATGTGGCAAATGCGCCTACGATTGGCCTTGTTGCACACGTAGATACATCGCCTGACTTCAACGCTGACGTGGTTAAGCCTTTAATGCATAAAAATTATGATGGTAATGATATAGTACTTAATGCAGAAAAGAACATCGTTTTAGATGTTAAGAACTTCCCTGAGTTATTAGCGTATAAAGGTCAAGATATTATTACAACAGATGGTACAACTTTACTTGGTGCAGACGACAAAGCGGGTATTGCTGAAATCATGACGGTTATTGAAACCTTAGTGAATAACCCAGAAATGCCGCATGGTGACATTAAAATCGGCTTTACACCAGATGAAGAAGTTGGCAGAGGTGCAGACTTCTTTGATGTTGCAAAATTTGGTGCAGACTTTGCTTATACGGTAGATGGCGGAGAAGTTGGCGAACTTGAATACGAAAACTTCAATGCAGCTTCTGTTAAGGTTACAATTAAAGGCAGAAACATTCACCCAGGCAATGCGAAAAACAAAATGATCAATTCACTTTTAATTGCCCACGAGTTTGTTCAAATGCTTCCAGCATACGAAACACCTGCTACAACAGAAGGCTACGAAGGCTTCTAC
>JBGSUZ010000347.1:0-2032 GCA_041753235.1 Acidaminobacteraceae bacterium | reverse complement strand
TTAACGGGTTAAACCCAGCCTCTTTTAAGCGGTCAATCGTTAAAAAATCCCCCGTCGACTTTGACATTTTAGACTTATTGACTACTAGAAAAGCGCCATGTACCCAGTGATTTACCCATTTTTTGCCCGTTAAAGCTTCTGACTGTGCTCTTTCATTCGTATGGTGTACTGAAATGTGATCATCTCCACCACAATGAATGTCTAAGTGTTCACCCAAATATTTCATCGCCATAGCTGAACACTCTATGTGCCAGCCTGGAAAACCTATGCCCCAAGGGGACTCCCATTTCATGATTTGATTTGGAAATTTGGATGCGGTAAACCAGAGTACAAAGTCCAGTGGATTTTTCTTGTTTGCGTCTACTTCAACGCGGCTGCCTGCTATTAAGTCTTCTAATTTTCTATTTGATAGCTCTGGGTAATTTGGAAATTGGTCAATTGAAAAATAGACATTGCCCCCTGAGGTATACGTGAATCCCTTTTGCTCAAGGGCTTGAATAAAGGCAATCATGTCCTGAATATGCTCTGTGGCATGGCATATAATTGACGGCCTTGAAACACCTAATTGTTCACAGTCATTAAAAAAGGCCTGTTCATAAAACCTTGCCAGTTCCCAAGGGCTCTTTTGCTCTCTTTTCGCACCTAAGCTGAGCTTATCCTCGCCAGTGTCATTGTCTGACTCTAAATGGCCTACGTCTGTAATATTCATGACATGCGTGACCTCATAGCCCAAATACATAAGCGATTTTTTTAGCACGTCTTCAAAAATATAAGTCCTGAGATTACCTATATGTGCGTAATTGTAGACTGTTGGCCCACAAGCATAAAGGCTGACTTCATTCGGTTTGAACGTTTCTAACACTTCTTTTTGACGCGTTAGTGTGTTGTATAAATACATGGGTTGGCTCATAGTAATTTCCTCCTTTTTGAGTACAAAAAAAGCTGCAGGCAAGCACCTACAGCTAATAAACATGTAAAATTCAATTAAATAAGGCGGGCCTGATGCTGCGAAGTTATGCTGCACGCCCTAAAAACCTACAATTATTCGGATTTATGTTCATTGTGTTAGATATGCCATTGTTATATTAAAATTAACATTACAGATATAACAACAACAGCAACACAGTTTCATGAACATGACCTCCTTTTTTATTTGTTTTTACTCTAACATAGAATTGTTACTTTTGCTAGTCGTCTTTTTATTTATTGATAAAAAATTGGGTATTATTAACGGAGAAGGAGGTTTTATTATGAAAAAAAATCATCGGTTTAAACGTCTTTTAGTATTATTAGCACTGTGTTTACCACTTGTTTTCATTCATGCCTTTGCCGTAACCAATCCCATTAATGAAATGGCACCTAACAGCACGGAAACCGGTCTACTTACGAAAAACGGTACTCATGCCGTTGAGTACTGGCTTATAAATTTGGATACATAAGGCTCATTAAAAGTGACGCTTTCTGGACCCGTAGGCGCTGACATTAACCTTCACGCGGTTTCAGGCGACAATATTGGTTTTTTTTATGTTCAGTACCTAAACGATGAAAAAACTGCCTTTGTCATGCCTAATCTTGCTCCGGGTACTTACAAAATTGATGTTACCAGTCGAAATACAGAAGGCAGTTATACACTGACAAATGAGTGGATGCCAGTTTTTGCCCACGAAGGTAGCCCCGACACTCGTCCTGGCAAATTTAACGAAGCTCAGCCAATGGCATTAGGGGAGACAAAGAGCGGTCTATTAGGTTATACCAATGGTTTTAGTGTCGATGGTGCAGACTTTTACAAACTGGTTGTACCCTCTGACGGGCGTCTCGAAGTTCAATTTACAGGCGAGTCAACTCTAAAAGCTGAATTATTTCTTTATGATGACAGTCAAGGAATCCCGATTAAAGGTGAAAATGGGGCTGTCAGTGAAAAAACACTGATTCATGAGAATATTGGTGCAGGCATTTACTTTGTTAAACTGGTACAATCTATGAAGCAAGATGGTAATGAAACATATGGCACTTATAGTCTTTCAGCTATACA
>JBGSUZ010000346.1:0-10819 GCA_041753235.1 Acidaminobacteraceae bacterium | reverse complement strand
ATCACCATCAATCTATATATAAGTAGCTCTTCTTGACCCAGCCAACTTTCTTCCAACGTTTTTTTAGCCACGGCAATACATAATAGTCTAGGCCAAAAGTACTGCCTGAACCACCAATGAGTGCTACGCCTGCAAACCAGTACCATAACATTTCAAAGGGTGCCATGCCTGAGGTGTAAATCATAAGACCCATGCCAACGGAAACAATTGCGGCTATTGCACTAAACAGACCTACTATTAAAGCGATCCCTACTGCAATTTCCGCACAGACCATGGCGGTTTGAAAAACAGTTGCCATGCCTGTGAAACCATCTGGGCCATAGAACATTAAGTTCATAGACCAATCCACAATAGACTTCATAAACTCGGGCACAGGTAGTGCAGCGCCCCACGCAGACACGGCTTCACCAGCACCTGATGCGGTTGCCGCCCCTGCTACAGCTGTTGCAGAAGAAACTGCCTCCGTGCCGCCAGCCGCCGCTCCATTTGCTGCACCTGTCGCCGCAGACACCACCCAGTCTGGTGATGGTGGGATGAGGAATATTTTATTTGGGTCTTCCAATATTTTAGGCAGCTTATCCAGGCCCTCAGTCAGCCACTTATAGCCTACAAAGACCCTAAGTGGTACCAGCCAGAAGTTTGGCGATGCTTTTGAGAAGTAACCACCAACAAAGCTGCGTCTATCTTTAACATGGAAAATTTCGTGCATCGCATAAGTCCATATTTTATTAAAGCCTGCTACTTGAAGGAAGTAAATTACATTTATAAAGTGCTTGACGAACATGGCAAAAAAACCGCTCAGACTAAAGAACTTGCCCGGCATGCCTAAATGCGCCAGTCCGTAACGACCGCCTATACAGACCATTGCGCCGTGAAAGGCTGGTTTGTATGCTTTCTTTTCTTTTCCACTAAGCGCTGCAATAATATTGTGCGCTACCGTTTCAGAAGAATGTTCTGCATTCTCTACCATTTGAGGTACAGGCTTGTCCTCACCTTCAGGTGTGTAGAAAATGTTGTCCCCTACTACATAAACATGGTCATCCTTAACTAAGTGTAAGTATTCATTCGTCACCGCGCGGTTACGCCCTGCTTTTTCAATTTCAGCGCTTGCCATTAAGTCACTGCTCTCTACGCCAGCAGCCCAAATTACTGTCCGTGCGGGAATTTTTTCACCTTTGCCTACAACTGCAAATTCTTTTTGAATAGCCGTTATACCCGTGCTGGTCATTATTTCTACACCCAGCTTATGGAGGCGTCTTACGCCTTTATTAATCAGCTTGTCAGGGAATATTGGCAGTATTTTAGGCAATATGTCCATGGCTATAAGTCTTACATCGTCTGGAGACACGTCGTAGTCTTTACAGAGTCTGTCGCGCCACTCAGCCAGTTCACCAATCATTTCAATGCCCGTAAACCCACAGCCAACAACAATAAAGGTGAGTAGCTCTTTGCGTTTCTCGGGCGACTTGGTAACCACAGCCTTCTGGAAACACTCTAGAATATGTGCCTTCAAAAGAACTGCATCGTCATAGCTCCAAAGTTTGAAACTATTTTCCTCAGCACCTTCAACACCAAAGTAAGTCGGTTTAGAACCAGTGCCCAGTACAAGATAGTCGTAACTATAACTGCTGTTTTCGGAAGTAATCTTTTTAGCGTTAAAGTCTATATTAACCACTTCGTCTTGAACGACGTTAACTGCACGGCCTGCAAAAATTTTGCTGAGGCTTATTTTAATCGCATCTTGAGGGACGCGGTCTGCTGCCACTTCATGCAGTTCAGTCAGCATTGTATGATAGGGGTTTCTATCTATTAGAGTAATATTCACATCTTCATTTAGTTTTTTTACGCGTTTTGCCAGCTTTTTCGCCGTGAGTACACCACCATAACCAGCGCCGATGATGACAATATTTTTTTGCCCGCCCATATGAAACCTCCTCTAATGGAACCAACGTAAAATCGGGTTGAGCGTTATGCACTCAACCCGATATGCTCGCGCTTTTTTTAGAACAATACTGTAACTATTTAGCTGTGCTGAGCGCTTCAGTTGCTAACTGTGTAAATTCATCCACGCCTATCGTCACGCTGGCTATTGCATCTGTTTTACCTTCGCTACTGACTGTAATCGCTTCAATGAATTGCTTTTCAAGCAAGAAGTTTTCAGTAGAAGCAGCTTGCTCATGCCAAGGTGCTTTTGCCCCACCATTTTCAACCATTGGGTATTTACCATCGATTGAAGCCGTTTTCTTATCAAGACCGTCTTTGTTGATACCATTCCAATTTACAGCCATGATACTGCCATTCATAACAGTAATATCTACAGTGCCTTTCCAGCCTGTTTTCTCGTCAAAATCTTTGCCCTCTGCATGGTAAAGACCATCTTTGTAAGGACCAGGTTGTGTTACACCCATATTGAGCGCTTTGTCTGCAAGTGTTGCAAAGTCACCAACTGAGATTGTTACACTCGCAACTGCATCTGTTTTGCCTTCTGTATTAACCGTTATAGCCATTGGATCTTGTTTTTCAATCAGGAATTTTTCCATTTCTGCTGCTTGTTCATGCCAAGGTGCCTTTGCGCCGCCGACTTCTACCATAGGGTATTTACCAGTTTGAGAGGCAGTTTTCTTATCAATGCCAAGTTTGTTGCTTACGCCATTCCAGTCAGCAGATATAATTTTGCCGTCTTTGACCTCTAGCATAACTGTAGACTTCCAGCCAGTCTTTTCGTCAAAGCTGTCACCAGCAGCAAAATACTTACCATCGGCCCATTTTGCCACCTCAGTAGTTGTTGCAGGTGCTTCTGGTGTAGTAGGTGTCACTTCTTCTTTCTTGGCACTACAGCCAATAAGTGCTGAAGATGCTAAGAGCATAACCATTAAAAATGACAGTTGTTTCTTCATAAGACTTTCCTCCTAATCCTTTTTGTATGTAGATTATTGTAACCTGAGACCTCTGTCTTATTTTTCGAATGCCCTAATAAGACTTGCCATTTCGATGGCGGTCATAGCAGCTTCGAAGCCTTTATTACCCGACTTTGTACCCGCACGCTCTATGGCCTGTTCAATTGAATCTGTCGTCAATACACCGAAAATAATTGGCACACCGGTCTCTAAACCAACCTGAGCTACGCCTTTACTCACCTCACCACTTACATATTCAAAGTGGGGGGTCGCACCACGAATAACCGCTCCAAGGCAAATAACAGCATCATAACTGCCTCGCTTTGCCATTTTTTGAGCCATGAGCGGTATTTCATAAGCGCCCGGAACCCATGCCAGTTCAATATCTTCTTCGCGAACGCCATGACGTTTAAGTCCGTCAAGCGCACCTGATAATAGTTTACCCCCAATTAGCTCGTTGAATCGCCCAATTATAATTCCAAACTTTAAACCTTCCCCTTGATAATGCCCTTCCCACGTTTTAATCTGGTTCATTGTAATATCTCCCTTCATTTTTTAGTATTTAGAATGCTATTTTGTGATTAAGTTGTTCAACTTTAGTTTTTAAATAAGCTTCATTTTCAGGAAATACAGTACTGCTAAGTCCTACTCGCTCAACGACTTGAATGCCAGCTGACTCCAGACCTTCAATTTTTTCTTGATTATTGGTAATCAACCGAATTTGGTTTAGCCCTAACTGACTCAATATTTCAGCCGCCGCCTCATAACTGCGCAGGTCTGTCTCAAAACCCAGTGCATGGTTGGCACTGACCGTGTCATGGCCTCGCTCTTGAAGTTCATATGCCTTGAGTTTGTTGATTAGGCCTATCCCTCTGCCCTCTTGTCTTAAGTAAATCAACACACCACAGCCCTCATTTTCAATGGCCTTAAGCGATTTTTCCAGTTGCTCACCGCAGTCGCATCGCCTAGAGCCAAATACATCTCCTGTCAGACACTCTGAATGCACTCTGACAAGCGGCAGACGTGAAGCTGCTGTAATAACCTCACCCGATTTTACCGTCTGTTCTAACCCCATGCATAACGCCAAATGGTGTGCACCACTTCTATGGTCAACAAATCCATGTATTTGAAACTTGCCAGTGCTTGTAGGCATATTGGCTATTGCTGCCCGTTCTAACCAAGGCGTTACCGACTTAGGTGGACAAGAACATGGTGCTTGTTCCGCCATGTAATTTGCTAGTGCTTCTATCGTCATCATTTTCAAGCCGTGAATCTTTGCAAATTCAATCAGTTCTGGGACTCTTGCCATAGAACCATCTTCGTTTAGAATTTCACAAATCACCGCTGCCCCAGGGCTTTCACAGAGCTTGGCAAGGTCTACAGAGGCTTCTGTATGGCCTCTTCTCACTAAAACGCCCCCTGTTTTTGCTGCCAGTGGGAAAATATGACCCGGACGGCGGAAATCTTCTGGCTTTGCGTCTTTTGAAATGGCCTTTATAATTGTCTCAGCACGGTCGCCAGCGGAAATGCCCGTGCTGCCGTTGTCTACATCGATTGAGACCGTAAAAGCGGTTTCATGATTGTCTGTATTGTGGGTGACCATAGGTTCAAGAGATAGCTTTTTAATAAGCGCTTCTTCCATAGGCATACAGATTAGCCCCCGCCCGTAACGCGCCATAAAATTGACCGCTTCTGGCGTTGCGTGCTCTGCCAGCATGACTAAATCCCCTTCGTTTTCTCTGCCCGGGTCGTCTATGACGATGACCATTTCACCTTGTTTTAGTCCCTCAAGAACGCTTCTAACACTGATAAATTCAAACATGTGCTTCCTCCTTTATTCGCTTGTGGCAACAATTGCGCCACATACTTTCCAATCAAGTCCAGTTCAACATTGAGCAAGTCGCCAATCCGTTTACTGCCTAAAATAGTCGCCCCAGCGGTGTGGGGAATGAGCGAAACTTTTAGCCAGTCATTTCCACGCGCGGCAACCGTTAAACTCACACCGTCCAGCGTTATTGAACCTTTGTCTACCACATAGGGCATGAAGTCCTGCTGTACCTGTACCGTCAGCCATAAGGCTTCCGTTTCCCGTTCTATGCGTAATAACTTGCCCGTACCGTCAATATGTCCGCTGACCATGTGCCCCCCAAGTCTTGTACTCAAGGTGAGTGCCCGCTCCAAATTAACGGTGTCGCCTCGCTTTAAACTGCCAAGTGTAGACTGTCTTAAAGTTTGCGCCATAACCTCCGCCTCAAAGGTGTCTGCACTAACGTGAACCGCAGTCAAGCAAACCCCATTGGTACAAACACTGTCTCCAATCTTTAAGTCCTCTAGAACCGTTGAAGCCCTTATTTTTAACCGATGAAATCGATCGCGCCTCTCTATTGACTCAATTTGACCAACTTCCTCAACTATTCCAGTAAACATGCTTTGTCCGCCTCCTTTTGCGCTTCATGAACCACCTTTGCCTTATAGAACCAATCTGCACCACAGGGTAACAAACTGACGTCTTCTAACTTGACCGCTTCTGTAAGCCGTTCAAAACCCAGTCCGCCTATGGCGCCTTTCGCTTGACTACCCCCAATCAACAGAGGTGCTATATAAAAATGAACCTCGTCCACCACACCAGCTCTAAGGGCTGAGTCGTGTAAAACGCTGCCGCCTTCTAGCAGGAGACTGTCTACCCCTTCTAAACTAAGCATTTTGAGCAGCTTAGGCCAATCAAAATGCCCCGCTACTAAAGGTACTGCCCTTAGGTTCACGCCTAATGATCTAAGTAACACTGCTTTTTCAGAGTTCAGCTGTGTCTCTGTTGTAATGACTAAGAGTGGCGTCTCCCTTGCCGTTTGCACCAAGTTTGAAGCCATTGGCAACAACAGCTCTTTGTCTAATATAATTCGGATGGGCTGTGGGGTATTCGTGCTCACGCCTGGTACTCGACAAGTCAGTAGTGGATTGTCAGCAAGTACAGTACCAATGCCTGCCATAATAGCCCTAACCTGTCCTCTGGTTTTATGCCCTTCTGCTCGCGCCGCCTCGCCTGTTATCCACTTGGAGTCGCCACTGCGCGTGGCAATTTTTCCGTCAAGGCTCATAGCGGCCTTTAAAATAACGTAGGGTCTGCTGTAATGCATATAGTGGTTAAACCCTTGATTGAGGTCATTGCAGTCTTGTTCCAAAATACCTGCCGTGACCTGAATCCCCGCAGCCCTTAACTTGGCAATGCCCTGCCCGCTGACTAGTGGGTTAGGGTCTACCACGCCAACTACCACCTGCCCAATACCTGCCTGAATAATAGCTTCCGTGCAAGGAGGCGTCTTCCCATAGTGACAACAAGGTTCTAATGTCACATAGAGGCTTGCCCCTTTTGGGTCTTCACTACAGTTCTTGAGTGCTGCTATTTCTGCATGAGGCCCGCCGAAAACTTCATGGTAACCAGCGCCAATCACCCGTCCCTCTTTGACGAGTACCGCACCGACCATCGGGTTTGGATACGTCTTGCCACGACCTTTTTCCGCCAGTTGCAACGCTTTACGCATCCACTCTCGGTCATCTTCCTGTGCCTTTGTATTTTTTTGCACTAAAAAACCCCCTTTAGAAAAATCCTCAGGGGGCATGAAAAGTTGGACGCAGCGAGCCGCAGTGATTTAACAAAAAAAACTCTGAAATATATAAAATATTTCAGAGCATGATTGCGTACACCAAGCTGACAGCGCTATGCACTGCCAAACTTACTTTAATCTTCTTCCATCCAGACTTTAACTGTCGGCCCAGGAGTTACACCTGATCTGCCTTACGGCTTGCGGGCTATACCGCCGATTGGGAATTGCACCCTACCCTGAAGATTTATTCAATTTGACTTTAATATACGCCACTTAAACTTGTTTGACAAGTCTAATTTGTGAAAAATATATTTTTTTATTAACTGGCAACTGTCTCAACTTCAAATTGACTGTTGTACAAATTGGCATAGAAACCGCCTTTTTTGAGCAATTCTTCGTGAGAACCTTGTTCTACAATATCCCCATGGTCCATGACCAAAATTAAATCCGCATCTCGAATCGTTGACAGACGGTGGGCTATAATAAAGCTGGTTCTGTCTGACATTAAATTGTTCATGGCATTTTGAATTTGTACTTCTGTCCTTGTGTCTACCGAACTTGTTGCCTCGTCCAAAATGAGAATTTTAGGGTCAGCGAGAATAGCCCTTGCAATGGTAATCAACTGTTTTTGCCCTTGAGAGACATTTGAGGCCTCTTCGTTTAATTCCATTTGATACCCATTTGGCAACATGTGCACAAAGCTGTCTACATGGGCTGCCTTTGCTGCGGCAATGACTTCTTCATCGGTTGCGCCCAGCCTTCCGTAGCGAATATTCTCCATAATACTGCCATTGTATAGCCAAGTGTCTTGAAGCACCATGCCAAAATGGTTGCGTAAGTTTTCACGAGTATACGCACGAATGTCCGTACCGTCGACTATAATAGCGCCAGAGTTCACGTCATAAAAACGCATGAGCAGTTTGACCATAGTCGTCTTGCCTGCTCCAGTCGGTCCGACTATTGCCACCTTTTGACCCGGTTTTATGTCCGCGGAGAAGTCGTTCACAATAATCTGGTCTTCCTTATAGCCAAAATGAACATTTTTAAAGCTTACCGAACCATCTACTGCGGTTTTGACAATAGCTTCAGCCGAATCTGCAATTTCATCTGCTTCTTCTAGGAATTCAAATACCCGTTCAGCCGCAGCCGCTGTCTGCTGTAGCACATTTGAAACATTCGCTAACTGAGAAAGTGGCTGTGTGAAGTTTCTAACATATTGAATAAACGCCTGAATGTCTCCAACCTCAATGGTTTGCTTCGCTGCTAACGCCGCCCCTAATACACAAACGGCTACATAACCCATATTGCCGACAATGTTCATCACTGGCATCATGAGACTTGACAGGAATTGTGACTTCCATGCGGTTCCATAGAGCCTATTATTCAGTTCTTCGAATTTTTCCGCACTCTTCGCTTCCCCGTTAAATGCCTTTACAACTACGTGTCCGCTGTACATTTCTTCAATGTGCCCATTGACGTTGCCTAAATACTCCTGCTGTTGTTTAAAGAATTTTTGAGACTGTTTGACAATCAAAGTCACTAATAGCATAGACACAGGGATGATAATCAATGCCACCAGCGTCATCATCCAGCTGATACTAAACATCATAACCAGTACACCAACAACAGTCGTTGCTGAAGTAATGATTTGAGACATACTTTGATTTAACGTCTGGCTGACAGTGTCTACGTCATTGGTAACACGAGACAAGACTTCACCGTGGTTTGTGCCGTCAAAATAGCGTAGCGGCATTCGGTTGATTTTCTTCGAAATGTTCTTGCGCATATTGTAGCTAACTTTCATGGCTACGCCTGACATAAGAAAGCCTTGAATATAGGCAAATAGCGCACTTAAGCCATACAAAACAACAAGTGTCAGCATAATGCCACTGATAGCGCTAAAATCTACGCCAGTAGACGTGCCTGCAATTTTTCCAAGAACACCGTCAAAAATTTTCGTAGTGACTTTACCCAGAAGCTTTGGCCCGTAAATGCTAAAGGACGCACTGGCAATTGCAAATAAAATCACCACTATAAACGTCATGCGGTATGGTTTTAAGTAGTCTATTAGTTTTCTCATTGTGCCTTTAAAATCTTTGGCTTTGGCACCGCCCATCATCATGCCACCCGGGCCTCGTCTCATCCCTTGACGCTTTTCGGCTTGTTCTCGTTTTATTTTATCTAAATCTCTTTCTTCACTCATGAAAGTTCCTCCTTTGACAGCTGTGACAATGCAATCTCTTGATAGGTTTCACAGTTTGTCATAAGTTCATGATGCGTCCCCGAACCCACTAGGCGCCCATCTTCCAGCACCAAAATCTGATCCGCATTTTTAATAGATGAAATCCTCTGACCGACTATCAGCAGGGTACTGTCTCCTGTCTTATCTTTCAGTGCACGGCGCAGCGCGGAATCTGTCTTAAAGTCCAGCGCGGAAAAACTGTCGTCGAATATATAGATTTTAGGTCGCTTGATAAGCGCCCGTGCAATAGACAAACGCTGTTTCTGTCCGCCAGAAATATTGGAACCGCCTTGTGAAATTTCAGAATTAAACCCGTCAGGCTTCTCTTCTACAAAAGTAAGTGCCTGAGCTATTTCAACTGCCTCTCTTAGCTGCTCCTCTGTCGCGTTTTCTTTGGCAAATTTCAAGTTGCTTTCTATAGTTCCGCTAAATAATGAGGCTTTCTGCGGCACATAACCAATTTGTGTGCGCAGGTCGCTTTGGCGCAGGTTGCGAATGTCTACGCCGTCTATTAAAATTTGTCCGCCAGTCACATCGTAGAACCGTGGAATCAGGTTGACGAGTGTCGTTTTGCCTGAACCCGTAGAACCGATGATTGCCGTCGTTTTACCCGATTCTGCCACGAAAGACAAGTCTTTAATCATGTCTTCTTCTGCTTCTGGGTATCTAAAAGACACGTTGTCAAAACGGATGACGCCCTTACCATCGCTTGGAAGTGATTCAGGTTCTTCTGGGTCTTTAATGAGTATTGGATTTTCCAGTACTTCTGAAATACGCTGTGCGGAAACAGAAGCTCTTGGAATTAATATAAACATCATGGAGAGCATTAAGAAGGACATAATAATCTGCATGGCGTATTGCATAAAGGCCATCATGTCGCCGACTTGCATTGCTGAATCTGCAATTTGATGAGCACCTACCCAAACAATCATGAGGGTAGTGAAGTTCATGATGAGTGACATGGTTGGGAACATAACTGCCATGACACGGTTAACAAATAAATTGGTATTGGTCACATCTTGATTGGCATTGTCAAATCGATCTTCCTCAAATTTTTGAGTGTTAAAAGCTCTAATGACCATCATGCCTGAAAGATTTTCCCGTGTCACTAAATTGAGTCTATCGATTAATTTTTGAATTATTTTAAATTTTGGCAGTGCAATGTTGAAAATTGTTCCAACGACCACCATCAGCAATAATACTGCAATTGCAATAATCCAAGACATGCTTGAATTCTTGTCCATGGCTCGAATTACACCGCCTACGCCCATTATTGGGGCATAGAAAACCATACGAATCATTATGACCATCAAGTTTTGAATCTGATTCACGTCATTTGTACTTCTTGTAATCAGAGACGAGGTCGAAAACTGGTCGAGTTCTGTATGAGAAAATAAGCTGACCTTCTCAAATACGGCCTTTCTCAAATTTCTACCAAGTCCAGCAGCTACTTTGGCACTTATAAAACCAACTAAAATTGAACTAATCGCACCCAGTAACGTTATGAAGAGCATTATGCCCCCCATATACAAAATATATTGGCGCTGCTGTGCCTCTACGTCTGCACCAAGGGTTCTATAATAACTTTGAAGGGACTTGGCCCCCGCTTGAACGATCATTTTGTCGCCCATGTCTTTCATTTTTTGACCGCTTGCTTTAAAAATTTCAGTTTTTTGTTGTTCAGATAATTTTTCTAAAACGATGAAAAGGTCCGTCCCAGCAGGCAGGGTTTTATTGCCGAGCTTAACTGGCCCATTTTTAGCATTTTTCATCATTTGTGTAACGCCGTCTACCGAAAGTAGCGCCTCTGCTACTTTAGGTTCTAATCCCTTAAGTGCTGTTTCGCCTTCTTTTTTCAGCACATAAACAGGTTCCGTTTCCAAATTAGTATAAAGCTTTTCGTAGTCTCTATACCTGCTGTCGGCGTTATTAACTAACTCATACTGAGCAAAAACTTTTAATTTCTCTTCTGGAGTCAAAAAAAGCTTAAGGTGTTTCGCGTCGCTCTCTTTCATAAGTTTAGGCAGTGCGCTGTCAACACCACCTTGCTGGATGCCTACGTTGACAATATTCGACAT
>JBGSUZ010000345.1:0-1836 GCA_041753235.1 Acidaminobacteraceae bacterium | reverse complement strand
TGCTTATTCCAAGTTCATCTAAACAAGTAAAAGGCAAATTTCTTTGTATCTTTTCCGCTATCATTGCACGCAACACTGTATCTAAATTTCTGGCTTCAACCACATAGTAGTATTCTTTTGCATCCACTTCTAGTGAACTGTTATTAACGTATAGCAAACTATCATAATACTTACGAGCAACTCGGTTATAATGCACATCTGTATTTAATTTGTTTTCAAACGCACCCGGATTTGAAGCCCCCTGAATATTGGCATTTTTATACTCCATAAATATGACCTGCTTGTCTTTGACTATAATGAGGTCTACATCGGATAGAATGGTTTTATGATACACAGGGTTTAGCTCTATGAACTGATCTGCTAGGTCCGTTTCAATTTTAAATTTGCCATTTTCCTCAACAAATAGGTGTTTAGCCATATTAGTCCCCCATATTTTGGTTCAGGACTTCTTCTAGAAGTGCGTCATATGCTGAAATAATTGGGTTGTTCTTAAGGTCTCTGAAATTTTCACAGACCGCGACTTCCACATTGCCTATTTCATTTTTAGTCAGGGAATAATAGCATAAAGTATCTTGTTCTTTCGCTCTCACTTCAAAATACTTTGCCAGCATATAGTCATGGGTTGAAATGAAAATTTGAACCCCTTCACGCTGCAAGTCCAGCAAAATTTCAACTATACTTGGAATTGCCTTAGGGTTTAAGTTCGCTTCTGGTTCATCCCAAAAAAGAATAGTGCCCTTTTCCAAAGTACCGTTTTTAATAAGTTGCCATAATAGCGCCAGTTTCCTGAGGCCTTCTGCTACCAAGTGAAACTCAATTCTAGCTTGTGTGCCCGGTTTTAGATAGAATTTTTCGTCGCTGACGGTAACCGTTCCCACCATCGTTTCCTTGAGATTGTCTAAATATTTCTTTTTTGACGCCTTGTCAGGGCCTCTACTCACATCAATCTTTGCTGCCGTAATGATGTCTAAGTAAGTTTCGTCAAAGTCGATGATGCCTTTATGATAAGCCGCTTCAAACTGATAGGCATTCGCGAGAATTTCCTTGGCTGGAATAAAGGTACTTATGAGATCTGAATTCACACTTTCCCATTTGCTTTCACCTGTAGTATCTGCTTCCCATTTCTTAGTCTTTGTAGTAAATTTAGTTTTTAAGGTGCTGTTCTCTGAAACAACTTCTATTTGAGCTGTGTCTACACCTTTGGCTCTAGATACTAGACGATTAATACTCTGATTGTCTGGTCTAAATACCTTTACAATTTTTTGAGAAAAACTGACGTCTTCGCGGTTTGCTTGGCACGCCGCATAGAGCACTTTCATAATATGGGTTTTCCCAGTCCCATTCTCTCCAACAAAGATGTTGATGCCCTCTGAATAGGTCATATCTAGTTTTGTAAACACGGTAAAGTTAGACAGTTTCAATTTTTTAAGTGCCATTTCATTACCTCCATCTCTCCTATTTTAGTTGCATTGACAATACGCGCTCAAAAACCTCTAAGCGCCGCTTGCCGCATTGTTGTTTGAGTATTGTTGTAAACGCTTCGTTTTTCTTTATTTTCGAACGATTGTTGTCATAGAGCATGGTCAAATCTGCAATGAGTTCGCCTTCGTTAAGACTGTCATTCCAGTAGGCGTCTATGAGTTTGTTAATAGCTTCTGCCAACTCTCTCTGTGTCTTGTAAAACAGTTTGATTTCCATAGAAAAGGACTCACCTCAAATGGTATATTATATTAACGCCATTTATACTTAATTTTAACTACAGTTATATTTTATTCTTACTTTTTGTGCTTGGCAAGGTATTTAAGGACAATCGAGTAGGAGGCTGACGATTAATTC
>JBGSUZ010000344.1:0-9159 GCA_041753235.1 Acidaminobacteraceae bacterium | reverse complement strand
TGAAACCGATTTTGTTAGTCTTAGTAGTTTTACCAGCGATAACGCCAACTAAGAAAGAACCTTCATGCTCAGCAAATGTGATTGAAGCTACATTTGGTTTTTCAACTACTGAGTCAATAATTGCAAAGTTTTGCTCTGGGAATTTGTCAGCAGCTTGTGCCATAGCTTCGTTGAATAAGAAACCAACGCCAATTGTAAGGCTAGTTTTTTCTTCAGCAAAAGCAGTTAAGTTAGGTTGGTAATCGTCTGCTGATTCAGATTCAAGTACTTTTCTCTCAATTTTAAGCTCTTTTTCAGCTCTTTCGAGACCTGCCCAAGCAAGGTCATTGAACGATTGGTCACCAAGACCGCCCGTATCAGTGATCATACCTATAACTACTTTCTCTGTTGTACCTGCGCAACCAGCTAGCATTGTAGCAACTAGCACGATAACGAGCATCAATGACATCATTTTTTTACTCATTAATACTTCCTCCTCCATTTGTTGAGTGCCAAATGTCCTAAACCTTACATAAAAAAATACAACTGATCAGTTATTGCTTTTCATACCAATGTCTCAACCTTCTTCCCAGTCGAAGGTCTTTGACAAAATGTCCGCTTGCTTGTCCGAAAACAGTCAAGTGTTCCATAAGCCTGAAAAGCGATTCGTTGTACATACAACTTGTACGAATTGTATGTAACTTTCGAATATTCAAACCATTGTATTTCTCATATGTAGATGTTGAAGACGTCTGACTTGTTATGTGGTTTTTCACAATACATATGTATTATATCTAAAAACTAATGATTTAATCAATATTAAGTTAATTTTTTATTACAAATTTACAAAAGTTTTTTTAGATAAGAAAGACCCTGCCCATATTGGGCAGGGTCTTTTTACATTTTATGTCTAACAAGGCGTCGCTTCGTGAGAAATATAACCCGCTGTTGCTAATGCAACCATAGCATTTGCAAGCCTTTGCTCATTAACCAGTACTATTGGACCAGTACAGCCCATACCACTTTCAGCGTATATGCCATTCTTCCAAAGGATTTTTACTGCATCTTCCAAATCCATGATGTCTATGCCATTTATGGATGCTGTAACAACCTCTTTTTCTGGTGCTGCGATTTCTTCAGTCTCTTCACTTGTACTATTTGTCTGTTTAGTATCTTTCAACAACTCAGACAAGAGTTCATCAAATTTCGCTTTTTTAACCATTTCAAACTCGTGTTTAGCAACTTCTTTAACATTACCCTTTGCTAAACCAGCTGCATACTTAAGTGCATTCGCCACTACAGGTACACCAGAAGCTCTAGAAAGGATCAATACCGTGCGTTCGTAGTCAAAACCGATACCTGGGCCGTAACCAAAACCAGCGCTCTCGTAGCTGCCACCAGTCGTAAATGATGAGAACATCTTCATTAGGATATTGCCAGTCAGTGTATCTGATACCATAACATCAACCGAACCAGTCAACAAGTCATTGCCCCGCATGATATTACCGCCATCTGAACGCTCAGACTCACCAAAATTGATGTCATAGCCATTTGATTTAAGTGTTTTAAGTGCTCTTTCTACTGTTCTTGCATTATCTACATTTAATATGCCTACAGTAGGCTTTTTAATGCCCATTGCCTTAGCTGCAATGATACCGTAAATTGTGTTTTTAACCATCGCAATCGTGCGATCCGTTGCAGAAGTCCCCGTCGTTGTCGCTAAGAACATTTCACGACCTACGCCTGGCGTAATGACGCGTCCTACCGTAGAAACGCCAATAGGGAAAGCGTAGTGCATGGTGACACAGCCTTGAATATAACCGCTGTCTAAAAGTTCTTCCATTTTTTTATGTGCAGCCTCTTCAGAATCTACAACTACCTTTTCAAGGTGTGTTTTGCACTCTGGGCCTATTAATACGATGTCAAAATCGGCATCTCTTGCAGCTAATTCAGCCCCTTTAACGAGGTTTTCAATGCCATGTTCGCTGCCTAGTGTGGTTAGACCAACTCTAACCTTGCCTCCAAAGCGACCAAATTCAATCGCGTCTGCAACTTCCATGAAGGCTTTACCGATGATCTGTTTCATATCCTGAGACATGGTAATCCTCCTTTTATTAGTTGAGCAATTGTGCAGCAAAACCTCTCATAGCCTCAGCTATAAGCTTATTGATTTCTTCTTTAGATACAGCGCCGCCCGATTCTGTTTGACCACTGTTTCTTTCAATAATTACAGAAACGCCATCGAAGAGGTTTGTCATTCTTCCAAGGAAGAGTGAGCCTTTACCAACGATCATAACACGGTTAAAATCACCTGTAGTAAGATCATCTATAGCAAAACCAAGGTAAGGAACACCAGAAGGAATATGTCCCTGAGTCGGAGCCCAACCCTGCATACCGTGCTTCTCAACAAATTCTCCGAGTTGAGATCTTTCTAACTCGCCTCTTTTAACGCCAATAGCTGCAATCATTTTGTAGTTTGCTTCTGGAACATCGCCTGCGCCTGCTGGCTTTGTAATATCTGGGTTTTGCATTTCTACAGAGTACTTGTCGATGTCAACAATTTTTAAGTTGCCTTTGTCAAGCGGTGCCGTAACGAGTGCAGTGATTACCGCTTGTGGCGATGAGCCTGTACCAACGTTATGCTTACCAACAAGGTCAGTTCTGATGATTGGATTCACACCATCATTAGCGCTGATAAGCACTGCAAATCCACCTAAAACATCTTCAAGAATAGGCAGACCTTTTTTTACATGGTCTTTACCATTCATGCCGAGTTTAGCAGTAGCACCACCTGCTACGATGACGACGTTCTTGTATGTGCCTGCTTTAACTAATGACGCTGCATTAATCAAAGCGTGTGTTGGCGCAGCACAGAACCCTCTGAGGTCTGAACCAGTCGCATTTACAGCACCCACCATCTCTGCAATTGATTTTGCAAAGTTGCCGCCGCCTCTTTGGTTCATGTCGCCACATGCTTCTTCTGAACATTCAATGACGTAGTCTACGTCTTCAACATTGATATTATTGTTCATGATCAAATGTTTGAACGCCAATACACCTGAAGCTTTAACAACAAGATTCTCATACATAACGTGTGCATTAAGGTTTACGTCTACGTCATGGGCTTTTTTTACACAGCCAACGAGTATCCCATCATGATAGATAGCTTCTGCATGGTGTACGTCAACCAGTTCTTTAATCACTTCAAATTCTTCGCCACCTTCAAGTTTTGCAGCTTCTTCAGGTGTTGTGCACTTACCAGTGCTATATACTTCTCTTGCTTTTTTAGCAAAGTCTTTTTCTAATTTAACCAAATCAAATGCATCTGAAACTTTAAGCATACAGATAAATTCAATTTGTGGCATAATCTCGCCAAATTTGCCATAACGGTCTGCGTTTGGCACATCTACGCCAACCCATGGCTTTTCAAGTTTACCAAGTTCTTCTGGTGTCATATTACCAATATAAACTTGGTTTGGTGCGTAGTTTACCACTTCTTCATAGCTTCTTAAATGTTCAGGAACTTTTTTAAGATACTCAGATTCCGGGTTAACACTTTTTTCGACGGTCTGAGTTGTTCCATTGTGCATGATCATGTCCGGCGTGTGAACGAGGACGTAACCTGCTGCTTTAACAACTGCATAATCCATTTTTACACCTCCATAAGTCTTAAGGCTTTGAAGCAGACCAGTCTAGGTGAGCTTCTCTCTCCAGTGTCTATCTAAATTAAGTGGCTGAACCGGATACTATCGGTCCAGCCACTGCTTTGCTGCCTATTGCATGTTAAATTGCGTATTACTTATCAAAAACTGTTTGCTCTGTTACTTCAACCGTTAATGCATGAAGGGCTTTTTCAACGATTTGTCTTCTAAGCTTCTTCTCATCAGCAGGGTCAAGTGCAGGATTGCCAAGTGGATGCGGAATCGCAATCGCTGGAACAATTCTGTTAGCGCCTACAGTAAGTGAAATTGGAACAACTGTACAAATGTGAACAACAGGAATACCTGTTCTCTCAATACCTTTAACCATCGTTGCACCGCAACGAGTACAAGTGCCTCATGTCGATGTGAGAATAACAGCGTCAACATTTTGAGCAAGTAACTCTTGTGCAAATTCATCCGCAAAAGCGTTAGAATTTTTTACAGAAGTACCGTTACCAGTTGTTGTGAAGAAGTAACGGTATAACTCACCGATTTTGCCTTCTTTCTCTAAATCTCTAAGAACGTCTACTGGCAATACTCTATCTGAATCTTCGTTACAGTATACAGGGTCAAAACCACCGTGTGCTGTTTCATAAGTGTCAGCAGTTAAGTCATAAACGCCTTCGATGTCGTATCTGCCGTATTTAGAAGCAGAAGAAGATTCAATTCTGTCTGGGTTGCCTTTAGGAACGATACCACCAGATGTAACAAGTGCAATTTTAGCCTTTGAAAGGTCTTTGATTGCCTTACCTGGAACAACGTTATCGAATACAGGCATTGGATACTCAGTCACAAACTCATTGCCGCTAAGCTTAGCCACTAACATGTCTACTGCTCTTTCAGCACCAATTTTGTCTACGAATAAGTTTCTTCTAATGCCTCTTTCAACGTAACCCTCTTCAGCAGGTGTACCAATGTACTCCTTATTGAAGATTTTAAGTGCTAATTTAACCATTGCTGGCACAGCTGTTCTCATAGCCGCTGCACTGTTACCAGTTTCAACGATATAGAGGTCTTTTCTGTACATGTCAACACCAGGGTTTTCAATGTACATAGCTGTAATAACAGGCATGTCTAATTTAGCTTCTACTTCTTTACAGATTGTACCACAAGCTGTACCATAACGGCCAGCATTGAAAGCAGGACCTGCAATAAACATATCAGCACCAGCATCTTTGACCATTTTAAGGATCTCAGCTTTTGCTTCTTCAAGGTTTTCGTTGAAGTATGAGTCACCACAAATAATAGTGCCCACGATTTCAGCGTTGTCTCCGAATCCTGCAGCTAATGCCATACCAGGACCAACAACACCCGTTCTGTATTCTGGCTTGTAATCAGCCTTCTCTTCACCGCCTATACCAGCGAAGAACTGATTAATATAATGTACTACTTTAATTTTGCTCATAAGCAGCCTCTCACTTTTGACTATGCAAAAGCGCTTCGAGGATCCCTCCCTTCAGTTTTTTTCTGGTGATAAAGGATCACTTTGGGTTAGGCAATTCAACCTGAATCGCCTGTTCTATGGTTAAAAAATCATTTCGAGTGTCTTCTTAAAGGGTCCAGCTTCTTGAAGACTTTGGCTTTTGACTTGAGATGCCTTTCGGTTTCAAAAGTCCGTAGTGCTATTTAAAATTTAAAGAAATTTACAGAACTGTGTACGCATAGATGACATTTCAGCAATAATTGAATCTACGTCAAGTACCATTTCCATCATGCCAGCTTGTTCTTCATAAACATCAGCATCTACTGCATCTTTAAATTCTGGTTCAACTATGTGATAAACAGAAAGGCCAAGTGCAACACCTGCTAAACAACCAGCATATGTTGGGTCGCCTGCTGTTACAGTTTCAGCTGCTAAACCAGCTGCTTCTGCTTCTGCTGCACCAAAGATTACTACTACGTTTTCTGGACCGTACTGATCTGCCAAAGTTTTAACTCTATTTTGATTTTCTAAATCCATAGCGCCTGCAGCCGTTCAGACAAAACATTCTGTTGCTGAGTAAACGACTTCGGCAGTTGCGTTAGTTTTAACGCATTCTTCGATCGCTTGGCCTGGAATGCCATCGCGGTCGCCGATGATGATAACTTTTTTGTTATCTAAAACGCTCATATTCGACATCCTTTCAAATTCATAAACACTAGAAAGTTCTAGCAGTCAACTTATTAAAACCAAGTTCATTTGTAGCACCCGTAATAACCTGAATTTCAGCAACTATGCTGCCATCTGGTCTAAGGGAACCATCAAATCCGCCTGCAATTTTATCTGTGTAGTTAAGCATACCAATGATTTTCTTCATTGGTGGAAGCTCGATGACTTCATTTGCATTACCGCCAGTAACTACAGCATCTGCAGCTGGGTCAGCATCAGCAAGTGATTGTGAAGAACCGTCTCTGCCTGCATATTCGTCTGTAACAATAACAGTCTTAACGCCTTCAGCTTCGATCTTTTTACAGTTCATGATTAAGTCAGTATCTGGGTTACCAAAACCTTCTTGAGATACGATTGCACCGTCAAGACCAAGGAATTTAGTAAATTTAGCAGTCCAGTTTGATGATCTCTCTTTGTCTGCTAAGTAAACGTTCTCATTTGTAATGATAACGCCCATGAAATTGATTGTTTTGCCATGTTCTGCATAAAGGTGTTTGATGATTGGGTTGTTCAAGTGGTGATAAGTTGTGTTCTTGTCACAAGCTGATACGCAGTTACCGCTTAAGATAGCGCCATCCATAATCTCTGTTGGATAGAGAATTGTTGGAACGATTTTCTTAGCATCAACGCCGTAAACGTAAGTGTCATGAAGCAAACCTTGAGTTTGAAGCATGTACACGTAGCCTACTTTTGGTAACTCTGGATACTCAGCTGCTTGCTCGAAGAGAGGCTTAGTTTCATAAACGTTTACAACGTCTGGCGTAACAACTCTGCCGAGTTCGCCTATCATTGTAGCAACTTTTAAACCTGCCATTCTTGCTGCTGCTTCATAATCATGTGGTTTAATGCCTTCAACTGGTTCAACGACAACACACACATTGTTTAATTTAGAAAACGGTGTGTATTCTGCGCCTGGACCAGTCATATCGATGATTCCCTCTTGGAAACCAACGATTTTACCGCAAGTCACGATTGCTGCACCCTTCAAGACGTGTGTTCTGCCAGTTCCAACAGTCGTTACCTTATTGATAACGCCTGGGAAAATAGCACCTTCACCCTCAACTTTTACACGAGGTTCAATTACGTCTTTAACAGGTGTGATACGAATTTCTTCGCCTGGTTTAGCTAAATCGACTGTACAGCTCTTGAGTCTTTCATCTTCTAAAACCAGTTTCACAATGTCATCGGCACACACATAAAGCGTGCCACCTTCGACCTTCGATACGTCAGCAAATTGGACATCTTTGATTAAGATTTCGCCAAGTTCTAAACGCAAAAGGCTCACCTCCTTTATACTTAACCGGTTTCCCGGTCAGTGAAAAAGCCAATAGTACCTTGAAGCAAACGAACAGATTGCATGTGCACTCTGCCTAACTGCATGTTGCAATTTAGATGTTTGCTTCGATCATAGCTTTGATGCCAGCTTTAGTAGCATCTTCTTTTGTAACTTCAGCAACTTTTGCGCCGCCCTTGTAAAGAACGATTGTTGGAAGACCAAGCACCTTTTGAGAAATTGCTAATCTTCTAGCTTGAGTTGTATTGAGTTTTGTAAATTTCAATTTACCTTCAAATTCTTCAGCTAACGCTTCAATGTCTGGTAAAAGTGCTTTACAAGGCTCACAACCGTCACCCCAGTAATCCACTAATACAAAACCTTCTGCTTGTAATACTTCTGCTTCAAAGGTATCTTTATCGACTGCTAACATGTGATGTTCCTCCTCTTCATTGGTATGGCCCGTCTAAAAGAGACGTTCCCTATAATGACTTTAAACATTTAAACTATATAGAGAGCCCCTGCACCTAAGTTTCGGGGCATTTCTAACACACTAATATTTCGTTTAGTGGAATTGCTCTTCCACATATTTTTCAGCCATAACCGCTGCAATAGCACCATCAGCAGTAGCTGTTACAACTTGACGAAGTTGTTTTTGTCTTACATCGCCTGCAGCAAACACACCTGGAATATTTGTGAGCATGTTTTCATCTGTAATAAGGTACCCTGTCTCGTCCATTGTGATAGTGTCTTTAAAGAGTGCTGTTTGTGGCAAGTAGCCAACGAAGCAGAAGATACCAAATGTGCCATCATCTTCGTGAGCATCGATTTGTGTGATTTCACCAGTTACTGTATTCTTTACTTTCATATATTCAACAAGACCGTCACCGCCGATTTCTTCGACGACATGGTTCATGAGGTATTCAACTTTCTCATTTTTCTTTGCTTTATCAATGATAGACTTAGCTGCTCTGAATTCATCTCTTCTATGAACCAACGTTACTTTTCTAGCAAACTTTGAAAGGTACATTGCTTCTTCTACAGCTGTATCGCCTCCGCCAATGCAGAAAACTTCAAGGTCTGTAAAGAAGTCCGCGTCGCAAGTTGCACAGTAAGAAACGCCTTTGCCTGTAAGTTCTTTTTCACCCGGGCAACCCATTTTTCTTGGAGTAGCGCCTGTTGCAATGATGATAGAACGCGCTTCAATTACTTGACCGCTTTCAGTATTGATTTTTTTAATTTGACCATCGAGCTCTAATGAAGCAACGCCATCTTTAACGCGCTCAGCACCGAATTCTTCACACTGTTCTACCATTCTAGCAACTAAGCTAGGACCCGTAGCGTGTTCAACTGAACCTGGGTAGTTGGCAACTTCGTCAGTCGTAACGATTTGACCACCTGCTTTTTCTTTTTCAAGAATCAGTGTAGACATTTTAGCTCTTGCTGCATAAAGGCCAGCCGCTAAACCTGCAGGGCCTGCGCCGATGATAACAACATCATAAATTTTTGACATGATTTATTCCTCCCTCATTTATTAACGCTAATTTCTGTTTTTCAACTATTATAGTATAGTACTTTTAGCCTAATGCGTGAATGCTTTCAATACCACTGCTAATCAGGCTTAAGTCTATGAGTCTAAAATCCTCTAGCACTGACTCAGGATAATTAATCGGCTGCCTATCTTTTAAAAACTTCATCGCCGTACCAATTGACTCTTCTATTAAAGTAACTGATGAAAAATGGACAGGTCCCATCTCTGCACTAATGCAGATAGATTTAAACGGTGTTTCATAAGGCTTGATACTGCCAGTCAAAGGATGTGTCAATATTTCGTGTCCCTGATGCACCAAGTCTCTGACATTGGTCAATACCTCAATCAGGTCTGCCTCTGGCAGATAAATCATTTTTTTGAGCAGTCTATCATATTTATCACTGTAAAGCTGATGAACCTGTGCGTTATTTGTAATAAGCCAATATGCCATCGTATACCTCTTATTCTTTGTGACTATTTTTTGACAATCTAGGGCAAAATCGAGTAGGAGGCTGACGATTAATTC
>JBGSUZ010000343.1:0-6729 GCA_041753235.1 Acidaminobacteraceae bacterium | reverse complement strand
ATCCTGAGAAATACGCGATTGATGTAACGATGCGCAGCTTCAATGACTGGTATACTTATGGCCGCGAGACCCAGTTGGGTGGGGCGGCTGCTCGCACGGAGATGCACCGCGGCTTCCTGTTGCAAGACCAGGCCGCGCGCTCTTTGGAGGCGATGGCGGATGCCTGGGATAAGGCGCGGCAGGGCCATGAAGAGTGTTGGTGGCCCATCCCGCCGAGCTGGTGATTGGAAAATGAATCTTGAGGAGGATAGTGTGGACCAAGCCCCCGCTGCTTTGTATATTCACCCGGCCAAACAGGCTGTTGATCTGTATGATACGCCTGCGCGGCAGAAGTTTGGGCGACCGTATGGCCTGATTCCGATGGGCGTGCCGGCGCTGATGAACCTGCTCTGTGATAACGGTATTCCTGTTAAGGGTATCAATTTTCCGTTAGAGAAAAAGTTGGATAGTGGCTTCAACTTGCGGAAGTGGTTGTATGATCACCGGGAAGCCCGGATGGTGCTGATTGATCTGCACTGGTACGAGCACAGTTATGGCGCGATCAACGTCGCCCAGGTTGTAAAGCAGGTTATCCCCGATGCCTGGGTTATCCTAGGCGGATTGACATCATCCGCTTTTGCCGATGAAATCATCAAGGACATCCCCGTAGTGGATTTTGTGGTGCGCGGCGACGCCGAGCGCCCGTTGTTGGCGTTGGCCCAGGCGTTGATGCGCACGGAACGTGGCGTCTTGCCCGATCTCTCCCATGTCCCTAACCTGACCTACCGCCTTCGTGGGCGGGTGGTGGAGAACCCCAGAACCTACTGCGCGCGGCCTGAGGATTTCGCCGATTTCAACTTTATCTCTCTGGATTGGTTGGAACACCAGGATGAATACTTCGTCCATGAATACCTGGTCATTGATATGGAACTCGCCCGCCAGGCCCAGGAAGGCGCGGACATCAGCAAGTACCGGGGGCGGTGGATTACGACGGCCCGCGGCTGCGACTTCGAGTGCTCCTATTGCGGCGGCGCGAAGAGCGCGCACAAGGCGATTGCCGGGCGCAATGGCATTGTGCCTGTCCCGGTGGAGACGGTTGTGAATGAGATCAAGCACTTGATCGAGCACAAAGTGATTCAGGTATGCTTCTCCTATGATCTTGCCGCGATGGGAGAATCCTATTGGAAGACGCTCTTCCGCACGTTGCGCAAGGAGCAAATCAAGATTGGTCTCTACAACGAGTTCTTCCAGCTCCCGCCTTCGGGCTTTATGAAGGAGTTTGTCCGCGCGGCGGACATGGAACACTCAAGTGTGGCTCTGAATCCCTATTCCGGTTCAGAGCGGGTGCGGCGCCTGAATGGAAAGCGCTATAATGACGCGCAATTTTTCAACGCTCTTGACGAGGTCAATCTCTATAATGTCCCCATCATCGTTTATAACACAGCTCTGCGTTCTTTGACACATAAGACACCCTCTGCAAAATTCGATTTTTTTCCCTTCCAAGCTGATTTTCTCAACCCTATTGCCTGACGTCTGTGCACCACGGATGAATGCATCTGCGAGCGTATCACTATTACCGCCTGTACGAAGACTCGTGGATATTACGATTACATTCTTATTCATTTGATTTCTCCTTATCTTTATCCTTATTATTTTTTACTATATCAATCGTAACGCTACAATTTTTGTTCCCAAGGGCTTGGGCAAGACCATCAGCATCTTCAATAGAACCGATTCGAGTATATTGGTACGCACTTGAGAAATTCTCATAAAAAAGAACCAAGCAATCACTGCCATATAGCATAAGATCTCCAGCATGAATGTCTGATGGTTGCTCCAAAGCTATTGGTAGCTTCTTAGATAAATAATAATACTTTTCATTGCCATTCATTTCACCCATATCAACTGTCATTGGTAATAATTCAATTAAAGCTTGTGATGTTTTATTCTCATATAACTGGACATTAAACGTCTCTTTTCCGACAGTAAGTTTAAGTTCTGTAACCGTTACTTTCTCTGGCGTGTTTACAACTTTTTGCGTTTTCTTCGTAAGATGAACTGTTTTTACTATTGGATTTTTCTGTATGATTTCATTGGCTAATTTTGAATCCCACCCACTTAAATTAAAAGCAAGTGAGACCATCAAAACGCCGTATAAAATACGCCGCATCCCTAACCCTCCTTCGTTTGAACAATTTTGATGACTGCACCCTCTCCGAGGGTTACTTCAGGAACCACCGTTACATATTTTCCGTAAAAAATGCTGCCAGTTTATCGAAAGGAATAAGATCTGTTCTGTCATACAGATCAACATGTCCCGCATTAGGCACCACATACAGCTCTTTTGGTTCGTCGGCTAATTTAAAAGCATCTTCACTGAAATATCTTGAATGGGCATGCTCACCAATGATGAACAAGATAGGTCGAGGTGAAATAGATTTGATATAGTGCAACAGTGGAAAATTCATGAAGGCCATAGAACTGGTTTTTGTAAATGCACCTATCGAATTGGGATGGAAACCTCTTTGGGTTGCATAATAGCCAAAAAACTCACTGGTGATGGGATCCAGTCCCTCTGGAACTGCCTCGAGCGGTGCTGATGGAAACGTTGGATTGAGTTCTGGAATTTCACTTTCAAAGTCATTCCATCGTTGCTCACTAAGGGCATCCAACATTTGATTTCGCTGTTCTTCAGACAGACTATCTTCCCAACCATAACGGTTTACTCTACTCATGTCATACATACTCACTGTAGCAACAGCTTTGATTCGTCTATCCACTTGGGCAGCCGTTAGTGAAAAACCACCACTTCCACAAATACCTATAACGCCAATTTTATTTCGATTTACATAAGGACGTGTGCCCATGTAGTCGACTGCTGCACTAAAGTCTTCAACAAAAATATCCGGTGAAGAAACATGTCTAGGTTCACCGCCGCTCTCTCCGTTATAGGATTCATCAAAAGCAAGTGTTGCAAATCCTCGTTCCGCCATTATTTGTGCATAGATGCTAGCCCCTTGTTCTTTTACGCCGCCGTAGGGTGTACCCACAATAATTGCAGGATATTTTTTTGAATCCTCTCTGTCCATAGACAAATATAAATCTGCGGCTACAGTTATACCATATCTGTTTTTAAAATAAACTTTTTCAACAATTGTTTTTTTACTCATCCTAAATCACGCCTCCATTGTTCCAAATTGTTTTTTGTGCTAAAATGCATACATTAAGTTCGTCTTGATTCTACAACTTAAAGTTAACTTTAAGTCAATACCTTTTTTATGCTACTATTATTTTGGAGGGTAAAATGATCTATACCATTGGTGAAATTGCTAAAAAACTTAATATGCCAGCATCTACATTAAGATATTACGACAAAGAAGGATTGCTTCCCTTTTTACAACGCTCCAGCGGTGGCATTCGTGTATTTAGTGATGAAGATTTGTCCTGGCTCGGCACTATAGAATGTTTAAAAAAAACTGGCATGCCCGTCAAAGAAATTAAGTATTTTCTTGACTGCTGTATGGAAGGGGATTCTAAAATTGATGAACGCCTTGCCATCATTCAGTCACAAAGAGATTCTGTCATTGCACAAATTAAGGAAATGCAAGACATGCTCAATATGTTGAACTACAAATGCTGGTATTATGAAACGGCAAAAACAGCTGGCACTTGTGATGTCCATGAAAATATAAGTGTCAATGATGTGCCTCCTGAATACCATGCCTTCATAAAATAGAAACAACAAAACAATGAATATGTTAAAATGAAAAGATATTAAATATTATTCAAGGAGGCTCTATGAAAAAACAACTATCCATCGCTTTAATCTTCACCCTGTTGCTGGCTACAATGACAAGCACTTTTGGCACGGTAAAGGAAACTGTTAAAACCCAACGTTTGGAAGCTGAAACGACTACTTTTACTGGCAATGCAAAAACTTATGACTATCCAGCTGCTTCAAACGGAAAAGTTGCCGCTTTTATAATGCAAGCAGGAGACTCAGCAACGTTTTTAAATCTACCCAAAGCTAATGGTTTAACCATAGGCTATACAAAAGGTGCCAGTGGTTTGGGTAAAATAAGCCTCTACATTAATAACGTCCATGCTAAGGATCTGATTTTTAAGAATACAGGTGGCTGGGGCACTACAGCAGCTGAGTACAAGACAGCTCATGTTACCTTGCCTATTCCAAAAGGTGCCTCCGTTAAATTCCAAATCGATTCGGAAGATGTCGCTGTCAATTTGGACTATATTGATGTGTATACATCGGGAAACCCACCTGTAGAACCAGCTGCTTCAAAGCTACCCATTCAACGTGTTGAAGGGGAAGACAGCCTCTTTCAAGGTGGTGCCATTAGCTATGACTACCCTGTCGCTTCCAATGGAAAAGTCGCAGCTTACATCATGAACGCCGGTGATGCCATCACAGTCCCAAATGCCCCCGCATCCAAAGGGCTTGTCATAGGGTATACCAACGGTACCACAAACCGTGGCAAACTGAGCCTTTATATCAATAACAAACATATTCAGGATATTGCATTCCCAGTAACAAGTGGACATGGCAATAATGCCAGTGATTATCAAAAAGTAAATGTTTCAGTAGACACCCCTGCAGCTGCCAGTGTAAAACTTCAAATCGATGGTGGTGACCAACCTGCGAACATCGACTACATCGATTTTTACACACAGGCTCAACCGCCTGTCATGGTACAAGCGCCAGTAGTAGTTCCTGTGCCAACAGTAACCAAAGAACCCCTCGGTCATACGATTTCTGAAATCCGAAAGGAATGGCGTGCCAGTCAAGAAATCAATACTGAAAAAGCGGTCATTGAAATGCCAAGCATTAGCGCGCCTTATGCACCTGGCAAACTGAGTGCTGGTTTCTTGAATGATGGTCTTAGAATGGCTAATTTTATGAGATACTTGGCAAATTTACCTAACGATCTTGTCTTAAGCGATGCTTTAAACAATCAAGCCCAATATGGTGCCGTTCTAAATGCAGCTACAGGCACGTTGATTCACAATCCTGCAAAACCAGCAGATATGCCTCAAAACTTCTACGATATTGGCCTAACTTCCACAAGTTCAAGCAATCTAGCCAATTCCATTGCCTCATTGTCTAATTCCGTAGTGTCCTATATGGATGACTCTGACCCAAGCAATGTCAGTAAGGTTGGTCATAGACGATGGATTTTGAATCCACCTCTCAAACAAATCGGGTTTGGTCTTGCAAATGGCTACAGCACCATGCAAGTTTTGGATGCCAGCCGCACAACGCCCTATGATTACAATATGGTCTGTTGGCCAAGCAAGGGAAATTTTCCAGTTGAATACTTTAGCGGTGTATTAAGCACCCTTTATAAGCCAACGGCATTCCAAAAACAAAGTTACGCTGCCGATGCAGGCAATCAAGCTTGGTCTGTTTCATTGAACCCAGCAAAATATCAGACTCCTGTACTAGCAAATCTTCAGGTTGAAGTCCGTAGACTCCCTGACAATTTCAAATGGAAACTGAACAGTAGCCACAACACCAATGCTGGCAAAGAAAAAAATAAAAGTTATTTGAATGTTGATACCAGTAGCATTGGTATAAAGAACGCTATTATTTTCAGATTGGGCGGTGTTGAAAAATATACAGACGGCCAACTCTACACGGTTACCATCACTGGGGTTAAAGACATCTCAGGTAAGCCAGTAACCATTCAGTACGATACCAATTTCTTTAATCTCGGCGACACAAATAATATGCTAAAACTCTCCGCTGAAGAATTAGTACTAAAAGTTGGAGACAGCAGTCGTCTCGTTGCAGCTCTAGGTTCTAAAGTGCCTGTAGATCCAAATGGCAATTCACCAGATTTCATCTTATGGCAATCTTACAATTCTAAAGTGGCTACCATTGGAAAAGATGGCACCATCAACGCACTTCAAGAGGGCACATGCATCATCCGTGCTGTGTCTACGAATAAAATGTACAGTAGAACTTGTATTATTCGGGTCGTTTCAGCCGAATAATCGTTAATTGAATAAACTCAAAAAACATACAAGGCACTCTACGAAATTGAACTGCGTAGAGTGCCTTGCTTTGTAAAATTCACCAAGAATCAATCCCAATACCGTCACGTTTAGAACTGATGTCATCTTGAATTCGGCAATCTTATCCATCAAAGCAAGATTGTAACACCAGTGTATAAATTAATTATGCAGCTCGTGCCTTAGAAGGATTTCAAAAACAGTACCTTCTTGAATTGTGCTTTTAACGACTATAGTCCCACCGTGCAATTTAACCAGTTCATGAGCAATTGAAAGCCCTAAACCCATTCCACCGTCTTGTGAGTTTCGACTGGGGTCGGCTCTATAAAACCGATCAAATATTTTGTTCAATTGATTTTGGGGTATTCCACTGCCATTGTCGGAAATACGAACGGTTACGCAGTTCCCAATTTCATTTATTTCAATGCCGATTTGAGTGGCGTTCAAGCCATGCTTAAGCGCGTTGTCAATGATATTTCTAAAAATCCGTGACATTGCTGATGGATCTATCTGCATCATAATCTCTTCATCAGGTATGTTCACGTCAAGTATAATTTCTCTGTCTTGAAATGTCGGAAGGTATTCAATCAAAATGGCTCTCATGAGCTCTGGAAGGTCTACAGCTTCTTTATTGAGCCTATACCCTTCTGATTCTAGCTTCGAATAATCCAGTAATTCTTGAAGTAATCGATTCATATAGAATGCCTTTTTTTTAATAAT
>JBGSUZ010000342.1:0-4966 GCA_041753235.1 Acidaminobacteraceae bacterium | reverse complement strand
GTCAAGACACCGCCCTTTCACGGCGGTAACAGGGGTTCGATTCCCCTAGGGGTCACCATTTACGGGAGCATAGCTCAGCTGGGAGAGCATCTGCCTTACAAGCAGGAGGTCATAGGTTCGATCCCTATTGCTCCCACCATTGATCTTTTGATCTTGCCTGAATAGGCTGGTGGAAAGAATTAAAACGCGGGTATGGCGGAATTGGCAGACGCGCTAGACTTAGGATCTAGTGTCAACGACGTGGGGGTTCAAGTCCCTCTACCCGCACCAATTTTTTGCGGAAGTGGCTCAGTGGTAGAGCATCGCCTTGCCAAGGCGAGGGTCGCGAGTTCAAATCTCGTCTTCCGCTCCATTTTTATGCGTTAGTAGCTCAGTTGGATAGAGCAACGCCCTTCTAAGGCGTGGGTCTGGGGTTCGAATCCCTACTGACGCACCATTTTTATAGTTTTGTTGGAGGGGTACCGAAGCGGTCATAACGGGGCGGTCTTGAAAACCGTTAGGTGTCAAAGCCACGTGGGTTCGAATCCCACCCCCTCCGCCATAATGCTTTTTGGGGGCCTTTAGCTCAGTTGGTTAGAGCATCCGGCTCATAACCGGCAGGTCTAGGGTTCGAGTCCCTGAAGGCCCACCACTTCAAAAGGTAGGCTTCAACTATGACATTATTTTATGAAGTGTCATAAAAATTTGTAACATTTTGTTTGCCCAGATAGCTCAGTCGGTAGAGCAGGGGACTGAAAATCCCCGTGTCGGTGGTTCGATTCCGCCTCTGGGCACCAAATATTTTTTGATTAAGACTTACTTCGGTAGGTCTTTTTTGTTATTCTGGAAGAATAGATAGCATATGTAAGAAATCTATATATTGAATGGAGTCGGATTGTGTTTGTAAAAACAGGTAGCCTCAATAATGAAGTTTATGATATATGTTTTGCTAAAAAAATGAATAGAACTACTCCAATGTTAATTTCAGAATGGTTAGAAGGTCATTTAAGTTGTAAGCAAATTATTATGGTGACGGATTCTCATGTTCCAGAGGTACACGGTCAGACGATGGATAACATTAGACTGTATCTCATGAATACGCATGAGATAAGCATTAGATATCATGTTGTTGCTGAAGGTGAAGGTAGTAAATCGTTGAAGGAAGTGGAGCGTCTTTGGAATTATATGGCGGAGTCATGTTTTTCTCGTGGGGATTTATTACTTGCTTTTGGTGGTGGAATGATAGGGGATCTGGTTGGATTTTGTGCTGCGACTTATTTAAGAGGTGTGGCATTTATACAAGTGCCTACAACTTTATTATCTCAAATTGATAGCAGTGTAGGTGGCAAAGTCGCTATTAATCTGTCCTATGGGAAAAATCTAGTGGGTCAATTTTATAACCCAGAACGTGTTATCATTGATGTCTCTTATTTGTCTACTCTGGGTGATGATGTTTTTCAAGATGGCCTTGGAGAATTAATGAAATATGCATTAATGGGTGAGGGCACGCTTATTAGTTGGTTACTTGAATATAAAAATATTAGTAGTATAAGGACGGTTTTAAGCAAGTCACCAAGCGAATTAGAGCATATTGTTCAGCGGTGTCTTGAAATAAAAAGAGCGGTTGTAGAAAAAGATTTTAAAGAGGTAAAGGAACGCAAATATCTTAATCTTGGTCATACATTAGGGCATGCCATTGAGCAGGCGATGAATTACAAACTAGGGCACGGATACTGCGTGGTATTAGGGCTCTGGTGGATTGGTGACATCGGTTGGAAGGTTTGCAGTGAGCGGCTTATGGGAGAATGTGACCGGATGATGCTAGAGAGATGTGAAGAGGGCTATAAGCGTTTTAAAGCACTTATGTGTGACCTAATGAATCGATATGGCTTTGATTTACAATTGATGGTTAAGCCAGAAGAATTGCTGCCTTATTTATTACAGGATAAAAAACGTGTAAAGTCGGATATTCAGATGATATTGCCTCGATTTGACGTATGGGCAACTTTTAATGGGGGCTTTTCTGACTGTGATGAAAATGTTTTAGTAGTTTTGGATCGATATTTGGAAATAGTGCAGGTTCCAATTGAGCGTTTGGAAAGCTGGCTTGGTGAGTTAGATTTATAAGGAGGTGGCGGATTTGATAATGAGAATAGAGCCATCGCGGCTTTCGGGTAAAGTAGTTGTGCCTTCTTCAAAGAGTGTTGGTCATAGACTCTTGATTTGCGCAGCGCTTGCTAAAGGTCTTAGTAAAATATACGGTTTAAGCATGAGTAAAGACATTGTGGCGACATTAGAAGCACTTAAAGGCTTTGGAGCAGAGTTTTTACAAATGGAAGACGCGCGGGGCGAAACCTATTGGCAAGTTAAAGGTCTGGCAAAATCAATGCGGACGCAGACTGAAGACCGTAGTGAGCCTATCTGCATTTTTTGTGGGGAATCGGGTTCGACGCTGAGGTTTATGATTCCTGTGGCGATGAGTGTTTCGAGCCTTGTCTGTTTTGAGGGAGAAGGGCGACTTGTTGAACGTCCTATAGATGAATACTTTGCGATATTGGATCAAAATAGCATTATACGGGAATATGACGGTAGATTGCCTATGACTTTAAAGGGCAGATTGCGTGGTGGGGCTTATCAACTTTCAGGGAAAGTGAGTTCTCAATATACAACAGGACTGTTATTAGCGGCACCGATGCTGGAAGAAATGACTTTACTGACAATCATTGATGAGATGGAGTCAAAAGGGTATATCGATTTGACTGTGGACTGTATGAAGCAGTTTGGTGTTGAGGTACTTCGACAAGGTTACCAGCAATTTGAAGTGACTGCAGGGCAGGGCTACTGTGCTACAGAAGTTTTCGTAGAAGGTGACTACTCTCAGGCTGCTTTTTGGATTGTGGCAGGCCTTATTGGTGAAGCAAAAATCGGGCTGAGAGGGCTTCGGAAAGATTCTCAGCAGGGGGATATGGCGGTACTGGAGGTTGTTGCTCGTATGGGTGGCGGACTTGAGTGGCGTGATGAAATGTTATGGGTAAGTCCGTCGGATACGCGAGGCACAATAATTGATGCGTCTCAGTGCCCTGACTTAATTCCCGTATTATGTGTACTTGGCGCGCTTAGTGATGGAGAGACCCGTGTTGTTAATGGTCAGCGTCTGAGAGTGAAGGAGTCTGACCGCATTACGGCTACGGTGACGGAGCTTAAAAAACTTGGCGCAACGATTGAAGAAACTGAGGATGGCATGGTGATTCAGGGTGTTAAGTCACTTAGAGGTGGCTGTGGCGTGGCGGGTTGGAATGACCACCGGATTGTGATGGCAATGGCTGTTGCGGCGACGCGTTGTCAGTTACCTATTGAAATAAATGGTACAGAAGCTGTAGCGAAATCTTACCCCCACTTTTTTGAGGACTATCGCGCATTAGGGGGAGTAGCAATAGAAGGTGGTGAGGGCTTTGGGCAGTGTATTTGGCAAGAATCTTAAAATAAATATATTTGGTGAATCTCATGGCGCTGGTGTAGGTGTGGTGATTGACGGTTTTCCTGCGGGGATGGCAGTCAACGAAGTTGCTCTGCGCAGAGAATTAGACCGTCGAAGACCAGGACAGAATGCTTGGTCGACGCCACGAAGTGAGACGGATCAGCCCCAAGTGATGTCTGGGATTTATCGAGGGCATACGACGGGAACGCCAATTGCAGTTTTTTTTAAGAATCAGGATACGAAAAGTAAGGACTATGGTGATTTAGAAACCCATTTTAGACCATCGCATGCAGATTATACGGGCATGATTCGCTATGAAGGGTATAATGACCCTCGTGGTGGTGGGCATTTTTCCGGTCGATTGACGACGGGTATGGTTTATGCGGGCGCTTTAGCAAAGCAGTTATTGGAACAGCAGGGCATTGTTATTAAAGGGCATTTAAGCCAAGTTGGTGGCGTGCATGACATGACTTTTGCTGAGGCTGAAGATTCTGGCATTAAGCTGTTTTCAGAGTTTCCTATGTTTTCTGAGGAAGCCTCTAAGTCTGCTACGTTGGTCATTGAAGAGGCTAGGTCAACGATGGACTCTATTGGTGCAGAAATTGAAGTGGCAGCCCTTAATTTACCGGCGGGCATTGGAGATCCTATTTTTGAGAATATTGAAAGCCATGTGGCGAGTGCGCTCTTTGGCATACCGGGGATAAAAGGCGTAGCTTTTGGTTCGGGTTTTGACTTGGCAGGTATGAAAGGTTCAGAAGCCAATGACTTGCTCTATGAGGATCAGGGAAAAGTGAAGACCCAGGGTAATCACAGTGGTGGTGTCAATGGTGGTATAAGCAATGGCATGCCGATAGTGGTACGTGTGGCGGTTAAGCCAACGGCCTCAATTGGCCGGTCTCAGGAGACGTTGAAGTCTGGCGGAAAAATGGAACTGCTACAGATCAAGGGGCGGCACGACCCTTGCATCGGGCCAAGAGCGCTGCCTGTGATTGAGGCGATGTTTGCATTTGCACTGGCGGATTTGCTGGTGGGTGCTAGTTGTGATAGAAGAGGATTGAAATGGTAGATAAGAAAGCTGAAACGTTAGAAATAAAAGTGGAAACATTGGAAACGACTGAAATGGTATCTGAGCTGGGTCATTTAAGAACTGAAATTGATAAGATAGATAAGGCATTACTTTCTTTGCTGTCAGAGCGCTTTAAGCATGCGGTTAAGATTGCTGAGATTAAGAGTAAGCAGGGATTAGAGCTCTACGACCCTGAGCGTGAGGCATTTATTTTAAGACAGTTAGCTTTACAGTTAGATGATCATGAATCGCTGACGGAAGTGGTGTCGGTGTTTGAAGCGATGCTTCTGTTTAGTAAGAAGGCTCAGGCGAAGCATTTAGAAGGTCTAAACGGTAAATAAGATAAAAAGAAGGTGGTGTTGCAAATCTAAGAAATTAGATTGCAGCACCACCTTCTTTCGCACTTATTGGTCTATCTTGTGTTCATTTGCGGATGTCCGATT
>JBGSUZ010000341.1:0-2640 GCA_041753235.1 Acidaminobacteraceae bacterium | reverse complement strand
CGACCTTGCAACCAGTCATGCGATTACTCCCATGCCCGTAGGTCTACAGTATAAGGGTGGTGGCTAGCCTTTTCCTTAGCGGCGCTTTCAGCCGCTGAAACTGCCAAGCTTTGCTTGGCGCACTCATACTCATAGTTTTCTACAACTTCAAAAGGATCTACAGCTTCAATAGATTTTAAGCTAGTCGTTTTAGTTGTACACGACTTCAGCATTTCCTTATCGTCATATTCTCTGATGATTTCAGTACATTTTTCTGGAGTGACTTGTTTTTCGTTGATGACACTCATTCGTTTGTTTGCAGTGTATTCAGATATATTCCCTTTCAAATCTTCAACAGTTACGACATACTTAAAGTCATGAGGCTTTTCAATGACATTGCCCAATTTAGTAGTACCATATTTAGGAAACCCATCAAATTCAACATCTGCACCCATTGTATATCGATAGAGCTTTTCATTTGATACCAGATTACCTGTGTTGACATCACATCGACGCGTTATCTTGAAAAAATCAACACAACCAAGACCGCAATTTTTAATAGCGTTACTATACTCATATTGTGTAATACTACCACCGGGTCTTTTTATGCTTTTTAGAAGTGCAACCATATGTGTCTTTGGCATTCCTTCAAGCGATTTTCCTTCATAACTGTAGCGAGTTAATTGAAAATCGTAGTTAAATAGGGTTTCTTCTCCTATTTCATTTACAACAGAATCTAAAACGATGTCTGATGAATCCAACAATCTGCTGTACGAAGGCTCTTTAATTCTTATTTCGGTTGCATCAACAACTTTTTTGAAATTATACGTTACTTTTTTCGTCGAACTATCGCTTTTAACAACAATATCCAACTTTTTATCACTTCTATTAAATTCGATATTTCTACCTGCAGAATCAATTATTTTCTTTAATAAATATCTTTTACCATGCGGATATTCTACCGTTGCGTCACTTGCATTTGACGCTATAATGTCATTTTTAGGTGTATCTACGCTGTAAAAGTACTTAATTTCATTTCCGTATTTGTCTTGTTGACCTAAAAGCATCCCTTCCTTAGCAAAGTAATATTTATTTCCAAGTTTATCTTCGACTAAGTACCATGCTTTGAACGACTCTGTTCTATAACTTTCATCTGAAAGGAAATATACCTCTATACCCTTTTCTTTGTTATCAAGAAACTCAGTCTTTCTTTTGCTCGCTTTATCTCCAAAACCAGTAACAATCAAACTACCTTCTCTTCCTAGATTAAACTCGAAAGTTTTTTGATCCTGAAGCATTCTCATATATGGAATATTAAACGACCAACCTGCGCCAATATTATAAAATGTTTCATTTGGATTATCTGTTGAAAAGTTAAATATCTCATCATCCGGCTGAAACTCTGTCCTTTCATAATATTGAGACAGATTTGATTCAGCTGAATTATAAATTCGATCTAACTGCAAATCCATTCCATTTATTCCTTTAAGGGAAATATCATGACTTGTAATATTCAAGTTACCTTGAAATGGATTGATATACTCTTGCTCATTATTTTTAATAAGAAAAAGATTTTGAGGCTTTTTCAATATTTGATCTATTTGAGATTGAGTTTTGTTGAGGTTCGTTTTTCCTTCTGCACTAGTAATCAATAAGCTCATTACAAATAGCACAATAATCCAAGGAAGCGCTTTGTATATATTCCTTTTTTTCATTTTGAAGTCCTTTCCACTTTATGGCTATAAAAATTAACTTACTCTAACTCTTCCAAACTGACATCTGTTAATCCAGTTGAGAGTGCTCTAAATTTAATCGCATTAAGAGCAGACGATACTGCACTTTTTTCATCCGTCACCATAAGGACTTCAAACTCAATAAAGCCATCGCCACAATTTGTTATTTTTACATAATTGTTAGCAGAAAAGAATTTATCAACTTCTTTTACATCTGTGTAAGCACATAAGTCATCTACTGTAAGAATATCTGTATCATATCTAACAACATACTTTTTACTTTTTGAAGGTGAAAAATTCGTCATCGTAGGCTCGATTACATATATTTGATTTTCTATAGCATCTAGCTTTACCGAGTTTCCTAACTTAGGACGAATAAATTCAGAATATTCTCCCGCACCCTTTAAGTTGACACCTCTGACTCTTATGTTGTATCTGTGTCCTAAATCGGCATTAAATATCTCAAATTTATTATTAATGCTTTTGCTTAGGTTTCCATCAACTTCTACTTCATAATATTTCGTATTATTGACACGATCCCATTTAATCAAGATTGTTTTATCAAAAATAACAAACCTCAGATTAGATATTTGATCTGGCGTTTCCGAACTTGTCCTAACAATTCTTTCTTTCGAAAAATCAGTCTCTTCTCCATCAGGATTAATTGCTTTTGCAGCTACAGAATAAAAAGTAGCCGACTTTAGCCCTTTTACAGTAATTAACTTCTCTTTAGGCAACTGTATCTTTTGTACTGTATCAGTCAATAAGCCATTACTCATGAGATACTTATCACCAATTTTAATGATATAACTAGGGCGTGTCTGAAAACTAAAGTTTGTGCATAAACCAAGTCTTAGATACAATAAAAGAAAACAACTTGGAGATGCATGTCATGACACAAAAACGATACGAAATATCTGATCAACAA
>JBGSUZ010000340.1:0-3776 GCA_041753235.1 Acidaminobacteraceae bacterium | reverse complement strand
ATGAATTTTTATATTTGAAAGAAGTGGAATGCCCTATATGTGAGTATGCGTTTTCGGTCAATCAAATTCGCAGCAGTAAATTGGTGCTAGACCATACAGATAAGGACTTGCGAAGAAGGTATAAGAATTTTGACGAACTGTGGTATCAACTATGGCGTTGTCCAAAATGCGGCTATACACATTTTCATAATGAATTCTTCAAGGTTAGCCCAATTACAAAGGAGCAACTATTTGAGAGTCTCCCACGTAAAAGTACAATTGGAGAGATACGCCTTATTAAAAGAGATATCAATCAGGTACTTGAAGACTATTTTCATTTCAATAAACTGATTGCATTTTATAAAGTCGACAGTATCGTTAAAGTACGGCTATGGCAATCTATTGCTTGGCTACTCGCCGATGTGAAAGACGATGAACTTGCTTACAAGGCAAGAAGGGTATTAAAAGTAATGATAGAGGATAGTTGGTATAATAGCAGAGTTATTACCCAACAAGAAGATGAGGTCAAACTGACACTCAAATTAGCAATGTTGTGCAGAGAAGAAGGCGAGTTTAGCCAAGCGAGAAAATACTTATTAACGCTATCACAACTTAAAAATATTCCAACTCAAATCAGAAATCTTGTTCAAGATGAGATTCTAGAGTTAAAAGAATTATCTAAAACGGAAACGGGCAAATAGACTGCTTTTCCGCATTTTCCACAAAGAATCTTATTGTGCCTGATGAAGTTAATCAACAACTTAATTTAGCTACTAAATTAAGTAAGGGTGGATGAACGGTGCTTGTCAATACTTTAAAAAGTATTTTTTGTAATAGTTGAAATTTCATTGACAAGCTGTAACTGTTCAAATAAAAGGGTTTCGTAAGTGGTAAAAAATTCAAAACCTGAAACTTCAAAGATTTCAAGGTTAAAATTTATTTCGTTTTTTTTGTTGGAAAACGCCTTGACAAAATCTAAAAATGGCGAATGTTCACGGTTGAAATGCAAATGCGATTTTTCGAAATTTGCATTCATACCATGTAAGTGCGCATAAATAATTTGATTGAAAAGTTTTTCGTAAGGTTCTTCTAAAAGTAATTCAGGCGCTCGTTTTTCTAATTGGCATTGACGCCACCAATGGGGCAGGTCAAGGCAAAGTGAAACTGGAGCGCCTTTCATTTGCTCAAAAAAGTAAAGCAGAGATTCAAGGGTTTGGACTGAGCCAGACTCATCTTTTATGTATGTATTTTCAAGGCAGATGTCAATTGGTAGCATTTGGCGGCTGACTTCGTTGGAAATCCAGTCAAAAAACCGTAAATTAACCTGAGTCGCTTCATGAAAACTTAAATCTGCAATTGTAGGACTTGCACTATGTATAACTAATGGAAAGCGCAAATTGGCATCTGCATGTTCAATGATCCAGTTTAATAATTGGAGGTATGACTTTTTAACAAGACTGTGGCTGTTGAACAAGCCAACTTGGTAAGCACTAGGTTCAAAAAAGTCTGGGCTATGAAAAGCGGTACTCATATTTAGTTGCTGTGCATACATTTGGAGCTGTTTTAGCTCATTTAAAGGTATTAGATTAGGATGCGGGGAAAATTCAACGTGACAAAATCCATTTTCAGCTAAGTGTTCAAGATGAGCAGTCCTTGAAGCGGGGGGGATGTTTTTTTCGAAAAATGTGCTACCGATACGCATGGAAACCTCCAAAATTTTGTTCTTATTAAAAATCAGATGCAGATATAATAGTATTTTGTAAATTATCTACTATAGATTATCACAGAAGCGTAACCGTGAATAGAAATTTGGTTGCCAGTCAGACGGAGCAAATGTATAATTTACTCATGTCTAAGACTTTTATGAGGTGTTTACTTTGATTTTAATGATTGATAATTATGATTCATTTACTTATAACCTAGTACATTATTTAGAAGGCTTGAACGAAACCGTTCAAGTCGTAAGAAACGACGCGATTACAGTAGCTGATATTCATCGGTTAAACCCTGAAATGATTGTACTTTCTCCCGGGCCTTGTACACCGAATGAAGCAGGTATCTGTCTCTCAGTGGTAGCGCAGCTTCAAGGTCAATACCCAATTCTGGGCATTTGCTTAGGACACCAGACAATTGGGCAAGCCTTTGGCGGTAAAATTATTAAGGCGATAGAACCAGTACACGGGAAGGTTCACCCAATTCGCCACACACATAAGGGCGTTTTCAATGGGCTCTATGAACCACTTAAAGTAACACGCTATCATTCACTGGTTATTGAAAAGGAAACGTTACCTGAGTGTTTAGAAATCACAGCAGAGACCTTAGATGGTCAAATCATGGGAATAAGACATAAAACGCTTTTGATTGAGGGCGTTCAGTTTCATCCAGAAGCTATTTTAACAGAGCAGGGCATGCAACTATTAGAAAACTTTTTAAAGGAAGCCAAAGCTTTCAGAAGGGAGCCAAAGCATGCAGTCTAAACAGCTTAAATTGAATTTAGAAGCTCATGAGCTCTTTTGGTGTTTACAAAACGAAGAAAACCCTATTTTTCTAGATTCAGGGATGGACCCAGAGCGATTAGGCAGGTACTCTATAATTGCTTGGGCACCATTCAAAATATTTGAATCTAAAAATAATAAAATCATTATTAAAGATGCACTATCGAAACTTGAGTATACAGGAAATCCTTTCGATGCTTTAGATGAACTGTATAAGACATATCAGAATCAGGTAAGCTCTGAACTACCATTTGTTGGGGGATTTGCAGGCTATTTTGGATATGACCTATGCCACCAAGTCGAAACTTTAAAAATTACTACTATTGACGATACAAATTTGCCGGACTGCGTTCTAGGGCTTTATGACGGTGCGGTGATTTATGATCATTTAGAAAATAAAATCTGGTTAGCGGATTCAGAAATCAGACCTGGCGCAGATATAAGAATGAAGAAAATTGAAGCACAGCTTTTAAATTATGAGAAACCAGAAATTACTTTGCCAAAGAGAGAAACACCGCCAGTATTTAGTTCTAACTTTGAGAAATCGGCTTATTTAGAAGCTTTAACAAGGTTAAAAGGCTATATTCGCTCCGGTGATATTTATCAAGCTAATATGACGCAGCGTTTTACAACCCCATTAGAACAACGTCCTATTGAGTTGTATTACAAACTTCGAAGTGTTAATCCTGCGCCTTTTGCAGCATTTATGCCGCTTGAGAAAGGCGCAATTGTGTCAAGTTCGCCTGAACGACTAATCCGGATTATTGGCACTCAAGTAGAGACAAGGCCTATAAAAGGAACGCGTCCGAGAGGGCAGAATCCAGAAGAAGATGCAACGTTAAAAGCGGAATTACTGGCAAGTGAAAAAGACCGTTCTGAACTATTAATGATTGTTGACTTAGAGCGTAACGACTTAAGCCGTATTGGTAAGACTGGAACTGTAAAAGTTCCTGAATTAATGGTTTGTGAAACCTATCCGACAGTGTTTCATTTGGTTTCAACAATAACAGCTGAGCTAAAAGAGGGTTACACCCCTATAGATGTGATTCGTGCCACCTTCCCCGGGGGCTCAATTACTGGTGCGCCTAAAATTAGGGCTATGGAAGTGATAGACGAACTTGAACCAACTCAGCGCAGTGTTTACACTGGGGCGATTGGCTATGTTGGGTTTAATGGTCGGACGGACCTAAATATAGCAATAAGGACTATTCTATGCCATCATGACCTAGCGAGTTTTCAAGTAGGTGGCGGTATAGTATGGGACAGTGACGAGGAAAGCGAAAACGAAGAAACACTAACGAA
>JBGSUZ010000339.1:0-10321 GCA_041753235.1 Acidaminobacteraceae bacterium | reverse complement strand
TTAGGGTTGTTTGTGATTTTAAAATATTGATTGTAGTCTTTTAAGGCAAATGGGTATGAATTAGAAGAAATATGAGGAGGGAGCCCTATGAAAAGCATCGTTGTTTATTATTCCATGGATGGGAATACGCAGCTGGTAGCTGAAAAAATTCAACAAATTTTTCACGCGGATGTACTTCAGCTCAAACTTGTGAAAGAGCCTAAAAAAGAAGGCCTCTTGCGGCTATTTTGCATAGGTAAACAGGTTTACTTAAAGGAAAAGCCTAAACTGGCAGATGCAAAGCAGGATTTTTCTGCTTACGATAAAATATTTTTAGGTTCGCCGGTTTGGATGGGAACCATGACGCCAGCAATTAGGAGCTTTATTGCACAGGCAGAGTTAAGTGGTAAGTTGGTTATCCCGTTTTGTACTTATAAAGAGGGGTCTTATCGGTTTTTCGAAGACCTGAGAAAGAATTGTCAACTGGTTAGGTTCTCTTTTGGCATGGGTTTTCAAAGTCCTAAAGAAACAAACGAAGAGGTACTAGAGGAAAGTATTCGCGTGTGGCTAAATAATATGAGGACATGAGTGCTGAATTGTAGGAGGTTGGCAGAGTGAAGAAAATTAAAGTAACTTCGGGTATTTATTGGGTTGAGATTCCAGAAGCGGATCTATATATACAGTGTGGGTGCCCAGCGGACAGTGTGAAGCATCTTATGGCAAAGGGGCTTATTGCAGTAGAAGACAAGGGGGCGGGTGTTATTTGCGAAACGGGTCCCAATGTAATCTTACTTTCAGATTTGTCCACGCAAAAAGAAGAATACGCAAACTTAGCGGAGTTTCCTGTCCTTCAAATGTTGTATAGACAAGGAATGCTTTTGCCAAATCACCCGAACAATACAGGTGCATTGCCAATGATTATGGGAACTGAACGTGAAGTAAATGCTCAGATTGAATATATTTACAGGGGTAATTACGGCCTCTCATCTTTAGAGGAAATTGTAGCGGCAGGTGTTTCGGAAGATCAAGCAAGAGAAATGATGCGTTTGAAGCTGAAATTTGCGTTTGGTAAAATTAAAAATACACAGGAGTTTATTGAGACAAGGATTGTAAAAACTGAACTTACTGAGATTCGAAATGGTGTTTTCATTAGGCGAATCGATACGAATAATTTTGAAATATCATATAAGGGCAGTAAGGTAGAGGTTAACCTAAATCTTTCAAACGAGGAGTGCTATGAGGCTTCTTATCGGTTGGACTTTCATGAAACCAAACGGGAGTACTTTTCGGTGATTCATACTGGAGAAGGTGATGGCTGGGATAAGAATAGACCGTGCATGGCAAGTATACTGACCTTTCAAGGGCGGTACTATTTAATCGATGCAGGCCCTAACCTATTGTATAGTCTTCAGTCGCTTGGAATAGGAATCAATGAAATTGCAGGTATTTTCCACACCCATGCACACGATGACCATTTTAATGGACTAGCCGCACTCATGCGCTCTGACCATAGAATTAAGTACTACTCGTCAAAGTTAGTTAGAACTTCCGTTATGAAAAAACTAATGGCGTTAACGTCGATGAGTGAAAGCGATTTTGAAAAGTATTTTGAGATTCATGATCTCGAAGTAGATAAATGGAATGATGCAGAAGGACTTGAAGTGATGCCATCGTATTCCCCGCATCCGGTTGAAACCAATATCCTGTTATTTCGTGCCCTATGGAGCGATGGGTATAAAACCTATGCGCATCTTTCCGATATAGCGGGACTTGATATCTTAAAAAAAATGATTGTCTCAGACCCTAATAAAATTGGAATTTCTCAGCATTACTATGACCAAATTCAAAAGCTGTATTTGCATAAGGTTTCTATTAAAAAGATTGATATAGGTGGGGGCATGATTCACGGCAACGCAGAAGATTTTAGAAATGACAGCTCTAAAAAGATTTTGCTAAGCCATACGGCTTCACCACTAACCGATGCACAGAAAGAAATTGGCGACAATACCACCTTTGGGACTGCGGATGTGCTCATTTCTTCAAATGAGGATTATTTAAAGAACCTACTCTATGACTATCTTCACAAATATTTTCCTAATGCGCCTAAACAAGAACTGGATATGCTGATGAACTGTCCGCTTGAATCAATTAATCCGGGAACTATATTGATTCGTAAAGGGCATAAACATGACTATCTCTACTTGTTGGCGTCAGGCTTAATGGAGTTTATCCGTTCAGACGTGGGGAGCAATAACAAACTGACGGTAGGGACTTTTGCGGGTGAAATGTCAGGTGTTTTAAAAGATGAGGCCAGAGGTACTTTTAGAACGATCAGTTACGTGAAAGCGCTTAAAATTTCTAGTGACTTGTACATCAAATTTCTTAAGCGAAATAATGTTTACAATGACTTTGTTGGTGAAATTGATAGAAGGACGTTTCTTCAGAATACTTGGTTGTTCGGAGAAAAGATTTCTTGTTCGCTAAAAAGTGCATTGGTAAAAAATATGACAATGAAAAACTATGTAAGTGGCACTGTGATTCCTGTCAGTGCAGAACCGGGCATCTACTTGCTGTATGAAGGAGAACTGTCAATTCTATCAGGGAATAGAGTCATCGAAAAACTGGCTTGTGGTGACTTTACAGGAGAAGAAAGTATCATTTGTAGCAGTCATACAATAATATACTGCAAAGTAATGAAGACTGCTCAAGTGTACTTTATTCCTAAGGTTGTTTTTGATGATATTCCAATCGTTTATTTCAAAATGTTAGAAACGCTAGAAAGACGGAAAATGCTTTCTGTTTAGCTACTAAAGATGGTTTATAAAGGGTTAAAAAGCGTCATTACGTCAAGCTAATGTTGCCAACTTTACCGTATGTTTGGGTAACAGTTTTAACAGACATATTGACATTGCCGTCTTTTTTTAACTGATTGTGGAATTCTGGGAAGCGGTTACGCGGTAGGATAATCTTAAGCATTAATCGCTCAGCGCCCTCCATACCATAAACGAAAGTTGTTGTTACAGAATAGCCATCATCACGTAGTGTGTCGGCTAATTGCTTTCCTGGAATGGTATGTTTATAAACATCTACTTCAAGAAGTCCGTAGGCAAGTTTCTTTTCAATTTTATTGCCTAAAAAGACGCCCACCATGGTACCGGCAGCAAACGCGAGAATAAATCCATATCCAGATGAAGTAGTCGTAAGCCGTAAAGTGTAAAGAAATACGAGAGAGTCGATAAAAGTAGTTACATAAACGGGTTTGACGGCCTTCTGAGCCAAAAAAGAGGTTTTCAAATTCTTTAAACAGCTGGCAAATACATTTAATAAGAAAATAGTTAGTAAATTTAAGATGGTTGTTATCATTAATTCTCCTTTCAAAAAAAAAATAAAAATCTCCTCGTTCGAACAACAAGGAGATTTTTTTTAATTACCTTATAATTGTGTGAATATTGTTATTATATCACATTTATTTTGATTTGTAAAATGTCGCTAAATTGATGTTAGTTAGCGGGTGAAAATGTACGTTGTTTTGTTATATTAGAAAGTGACGCGTCTTCTTTGTATTGGTATAAAGCGTAACTATCTTTTTTGCCTGTTGTAATAACAGCAAAAGTTCTTGTTGGGTTAGTATTTCCAGTGCGAGTGTCAACCCAAGAGCCATCGTTTAAAACAGATATACCGTTTTTAAATTTTTCAACTAGTGGAACATGTGTGTGACCAAAAACGACTGTCTCAATACCTTTACCGTCATATTGAATTGATTCTTGTTTTGGAAAATACTGAGTAGCGCCATTTAGTTGTGCTGAGGCTGCTTCAATAAAAGTAGTATGTACTCTTACGCCATTATTTACTTGTATTTGCTCCCAAGAATTTTGGAAATTCTTGAAAAGAGTTGGTGCAGTAATAGTGCCATCGGATTGCATTACAGGTAAAATATCTGCCTCTGATAACTTGGTGTTAAAGCCATAATTTTCAAGGTAAAATACTTTGTCGTCAAACCGTTCGATATTTGTAAATGTATTCATGTTTGTATTCCAAAATTCACTATACATATATGCGCCATATTGGTCTATATCGTCCTTACTAGGAGCTACAGGAAGCGCGGGAATCATTTTGTTAATAGTTGGCGTACCTTGTAAGAACCAACTTGTACCTAAACGAGCGTAAAAATAGCCAGGTGGTAACATACTGCTGCTGGATACATCTTTGTTATCAATTGTATCAGGAGCGGAGAAAGCATCATAGCGATGACCGTGTTCTATGGCTATTTCTTTACGGTCACCTGTTATGTAGACACCCATCCCGGTTTCACCAACAAATGTAATCTTTGGTATAGCTTGTTTTAATGTGCTAGCCAAAAGCGTCATGTCGTGGTTTCCGGAAACATATACAATTTTGATGCCTTTATTTGATAAACCATTTAACGCATCTATTACATTTTTATTATTGGAGATACATTGGTCGTAATACTCTTGTGAATTAGTGGCCACAGGATAGTTTAAGGGCAAAATCCACTCGTCAAGAAAATCGCCAGTAATAACAAGTTCTCTTATGTCTTTCGTTTGTCCAACACGATTTATGAAATCGATTAGATAAGGTCGGTTGACTGTATCCTGAGAAATTTTGTCGTTCACGCCAAGGTGAAGGTCGCTGATGCAAACAATTTTGTTGCGAGTAGTTCCTGCCTTCCAAAGTGGATCTGGAGCCTTCTTAATGGCTGTAGTTGTTGCAAAAGTACCTGTTGCCAAAATAAATGTGACCAAAATACAAGTTAATGTTATTGTTGCAATTGCTTTTTTCATGTTTTTCCCCCTCGCTCTTATTTTTTTATATTAATAATGACATCATACCCTAAATAATCTAAATAAAACCTAAATGAAAATAAGCCTAGAATTATACAAAAAAAGTCCGGATAATCCACTGATTTCAATGGATTATCCGGACTAATTGCGTCGCGAATGTTAATGTGGTTGGCTTATTTAAAATATCTATTGAGTAACCCTTCAAAAGCAGAACCATGTCTTGATTACTTTGCTAAGTAGAGCATAACTCCAAGCGTAATAAAACTTGTACTGTAGAGAAAGTTTTATTTTCATTTCAGTATATGGTTAAAAATAAGCATGATTGCTAAACTAAGCACAGAAGGGAAGAAAATAAGATTTTTCCTAACTTATTTTCAGTACTTGAGGAAGGGGTGCTGTTAAGATATGTAGTTTTGGGGGGGCAAATATGTATGAAATAATGAGTGTCTATCTTGAGAATGGGTTAAGAGTAGTAATTCATAAGACTGAGAAGTCGGGTATTGCAAGTTGCGGTGTCTGGGTTAATCAAGGAAGTAAACATGAAGATGATAGTTGCGCAGGTATTTCTCATTATTTAGAACATTTGTTAGTAGATAAATATAATAGAAATAATCCTAAGTTATCCAAGGCGTTTGAAGATATAACGAATAACGGCATATTTTACAATGCGATGACGACTAAAGAAGATACCAGTTTTTTCTTTAAAGGCTTATCCACGCATATTGCGATGATGCTTAGGTCGCTTTACACGATAGTTGTAAAAAACGATTCTTATTCAGATGAGTCAATTTGCAGAGAAAAAAAAGTTGTAGATCGAGAAACTGCAACCTACTACTCGTCATTTAACCAAATAAAAGAAAGAACCAGTCAATCTTTGTACGGTAATAAAGGCGTCGGAAGAATCATAATAGGCAATACAGAATGTATCAATTCTGTTGATTCAGAACAACTGCAACAAATAATAAATTCATCTTATACACCTGATAACTCAACGATTGTAATTGTTGGAGATGTGGAATATAGGGAAGTTCTTGATATTGTGCAAGATGTTTTTAGTCAGTGGGAGGACAAAGAGACACGTGAGTATAGCGAAGTTGTAGATGCTTATCCGGGTATTTATTTCAATACTACTAATAAGACTGACAATGCAATTTTGTCTATTGGGTTTAGACTTCCGCAACTTGAGTTGGTGCAAAAATCTCAGATTGATATAGGTGCTACTATTCTTGGAGATCCGGTGATGAGTTCAAGAATTCCTTACCAAATAAGGCATAAAAATGGACTTGCGTATGATGTGGGGTATTTTGTGAGCACTTATGAACATAGAGGGACATTGGCGATTACAACTGCATGTAAAAGTAGTTCGATAGAAGAAGTGGTTAAGATAATTCTGGATGAAATAACACAGTTTAAGTACGAGGGTCCAAGTAAAGAAGAAATGGAAAGAGCTCAAAAGGCAATAAAAACAAAACGATTGATAGCAATATCAGATATATCAAATCAGTTATCCTTTCTTGGCAAATATGCGAGCAAGGGAAAAATGTATTCTTTAGAGAATGAAATTAGAACGATTAATAAAGTACGATCAGATGGTGTCAGCAAAATTATGAGAGAGGTTCTTATAAAAGAAAACCTAGGGATAGCTGTTATTGGAAAGTGTGATCCTGATAGAGTTGTTGACATTATTTCAAAATATAAGTAAGTGCTCTAATTGGGATGAAGGGAGTGATGGTTGTGGATAGAGAAATTGACATTATATGTAACAATAGGTTGGTTACTGAAGAAAATGAATTGATAGATGAAATACTCATTAATAATGGAATGACGATACTTGTACAACTTATGACGGGAGATAAATCGGAAACTGAAATTATTGGAAGTACAGATCTTAATTCATGGTCTTTAAAGCTAAAATTAAGTCGACTTGTCGAAAAAAATATTGTGGCCGTTGTTGGTAATAAAATTATTGCTGGCAAAGTAGAAAACGTATACTCACTCATACAAAAAGATCTTAATTTATCTAAAAAGAGCAGTTTTGATAAGTCAGAAAAAGAAAACATCGCTGTTACGATTCTTAGGGCAGCTACAGATATTCTATATAAAGACGAAAAGAATCCGAATATGGTTCAGGCTTCTTTTATTAAAGCAAGCCCTGAAAAAATTAATGAGTTTAAGAAAGAAATTGCAAAGGTTTATGAGAAATATGTGAATTTAGAGGATGAAAATGAGGAACAAGTATTTGGGTTGATTAATATTATGGGCTCATACAATGGAACTTTATAATTCAGATTTCCAAAATCAGAAATGGCATATGAACATCAATAATTTGTTGTTAAAGGCAGCGGATAGCTGCATAACATAAAAAAATAGGAGGAGGTGTAAAATATGAGTGATAAAGATTTAAGAGAAATTGAAAATGAAGAAGTAGTAGTAGATGAGTCATTTGACGTAGAAGTAAATGAACAAAACCCTGCGATTACTATAAGAATCAGCTAGTACACACTTGAGAATTAATAAAGGAGACTTAATAATGGATAAGAATGAATTAAAAGATTTAGAAAAAGAAGTTCAAGAAGAAGTAGTAGATGAGTCATTTGATGTAGAAGTAAATGAACAAAACCCTGCAATTACTATAAGAATCAGTTAATTGTAGCCTTACAATTAAGCCATTCGTGTACTACATTGATGGCTTAATTATTCTTTCCCATAGGTACTTCGTCAAAATTTAATTGTTATTTTAAGACTGATATTTGAACAATCATGGAAGAGGTGGATTAGGTGGATTTTTTATATATTTGTTCCAATAACTTCGAAAAATCGGATATAGAGGCATCAACGGGTGGGTTAATCATAAGTTCTGTTTTGAGAAAAGCCGGTTTCAAAGTTGGAATCGTAGATTTTGACTATTTGATTTCGACTCATATTTTGGAACTATGCAATGATTTGAACAGTGATATCGAGTTGATGGTTGAATATATTTTAAAGCAAAATCCTAAAGTCATTTCTTTTTATACCATGTGTAATCATTATCCATTCACGGTGTTATTAGCAAAAGCAATTAAGGAAAGAACAGCAAACGTGAAGATTATTTTTGCTGGTCCTCAAGCGTCATTAACTGCATATGAGACAATTAGAATGTATGAATTTATCGATGTAGTTGCTATTGGGGAAGGAGAATCTTACATAGCAGATTTAGTGAGTTCACTAATCAATGATAATATTTTAGATGAAATACCAAGTATATGTTTTAGAAAAGAGGGTTCAATTATTCAAACACAAGCCTGTCAGGTGCTTGCAAATTTAGATAATAACGTTGAAATCGATTATTCTCTTTTTGATGTGAAGTATTACGATAAGTGCATGGGTTTAGATGTAGGGAGGGGCTGTCCTTACGGTTGTAGCTTTTGTTCTACGACATTATTTTGGAAAAAGAAGCTTAGAATGAAGTGCAATCAGAACATACTTAAAGAGGTAAAATATTTAAATGAGACGTATGGGATAGAAAAATTCGGATTTAATCATGACCTTTTCACATTAAAGAAGGATAATGTTATTCAATTCTGCAAAGAACTTATTGATAGTGGATTGAATATTAAATGGGCTTGTAGTGCTAGGGTAGATTCACTGGACGAAGAAATGATTAAAGTTATGAAAGAATCAGGCTGCTCAGGCATCTTTCTAGGAATTGAAACAGGTTCACCTAGAATGCAAAAAATCATCAATAAAAATTTGAAAATTGATCAAATAAATCACATTATTGAGTTACTAAACAAACATAAAATTGATAATACTGTATCGTTTATATATGGCTTTGATGAAGAGCGGGAAGAGGATTTAAGAGATACGCTCAGAATGCTTTTACAGTTTTACCGGAGTGGTTCTAAAAAAGTAATGCTACATAAGATGGCAGTGATGCCAATGACTCAGGAATTTAATAAACTCAATATGCGTCTGTTTGTTGATGAAACTGAGTTGTCGGCATCTATGAATAACATTAAGTATAAGAATGAAATGAAATAGATTATTGGAGAAAACAAAGAAATCTACAGTGTTTTCTATGAATTTGATAATGAACTTAGAAAAGACTATAGACACTTAGATCAATTTGTTTCCATGTTGTGTTCACTGAGAGAAGTTTTTGGCAAAACAATCGAGATTATTCTTGAACAGTATCAAGATGAGCTCTTAAATTTCTATAAGGACTTTAGCTATCTGTTGTCACCAATGACAGTTGAACTTTATGATGCAAGATTTTACAGCAACAAAGAAGATAAGGACATTTATTTCAAATATTTTACGATGTTTGTGAATGAGAAATATGTCGAGGTAAACATGGAATTATTCATAAAGGAAATATTTGAAATAGAAGAGGAAATTTATAATTTTATTAGACAGGACAAGATACAAGAAAAATATATTACGTATAATATCAATCTATTTAAATTAAAAAATAGTTCTATCAATGATAGAGAAATGCTTAAAGAAGCCACCACATTACATTTATCTAAAATAAGCAATGATAAAGTACATGTCCAACGAGTAGGTTAGGGTGGACTATAGCGTGGAGGAAAACAAATGTATAAAGCTATAATATGGGATTTTGGAGGCACGCTTTTTGATACACTCACAGGTGTGGGGACTTCAATACAAAAAGCACTAAATGCTTACGGCATTGAAGAAAACCTAGATAATATTGTTAGTAAAATGAAGGTTTCTGTGTCGGATTTGACGAGCTATTACATGGATAAATTTAACTTAAACGAGGACTTTATTCATAAGGTTAATCAATTAGATTCAGAAATAGATGTCAAGTTTGTTTCTCCGATATATGGAAGTAAGGGAATTTGTATTGAAGCAAAAAAAAGAGGAATTTTAAATTTTATTGTAAGCCATCGGGATACATCGCTAATAACTTTTCTTAGTGCGTATGAAATGGAGGATATTTTTGATGAAATTGTGACATCAGAAATGTCATTAAAAAGAAAACCTAATCCAGATTCATATTTGTATTTAATAGAGAAGTATAATCTAGATATAAGTCAAGTTATTGCTATTGGAGATCGTGACTGTGATATCGAAGCCGCGAATAGAGCATCTATTCACTCCTGTAGGATTAATAATAATCTGTGTGAGAACAAGTTTGCTGCAGATTTTGAAATTAATGAACTTATGGAGCTTGTCGACATTTTAGGACTTTCAAAAGATGTTGTTGAGGAATATGAGTATTAAGAAGGAATGGGGGAGAATTTTGGAAAATGCTGTTGTCAAAGAATCTGAATACAGTTTTAAATCTTTACTCACAGAAGTTCAGTATCTAAAACTTTTATTAGCTCAGTTAATTTCTAGATTTGGGGATTCAATAGACACGATTGCATATGGGTGGATGATTTATAAACTGACGGGTTCATCTGTCTTAATTACAACACTGTATGCTGTAAACGCTATACCTAATTTGATATTTGGTATGATTTCTGGCGTCGCGAGTAACTACTTTAAGAAAAAGAATATTGTTCTTATATGTGATTTTGGGCGAGGTTTGG
>JBGSUZ010000338.1:0-3878 GCA_041753235.1 Acidaminobacteraceae bacterium | reverse complement strand
GCTATCCCTTTAATGCCACCAGTTGCAGGGTCACCATTAGCAGCTACCGTACCAGAGACATGCGTACCATGATCAGATGCACTGGAAAGGTTTTGTGTATTATCATAGTAGTTATACGCATAAGGCATTTTGCTACTTCTCCAAGTACCTCTTTTTAACCCTATCGCCTCAATTTGTTGAGGTGTTCTATACTTTGCCCTAGTTACGTCTGTAATCTTTTGCATACTTGGATGTTCTGGCGCAAAGCTTGAGTCTAATACCGCTACGACCATCCCTTCGCCTTTAAAGCCCATTTCACCCCAAGTTTGTTCTGTATTAACAATGCCACCGCTCGTATTCATATCTGGCTCAGGCAATACTGGTTGCTCATACTCCGCCGCTAAGAATACTTTTTTAACATTTGGCATAGATTCAATTTTTTCAGCGTCTTCTAAAGAAACCGTTGCACTAAAGCCGTTGAAGACATTTACAAATTCATAGTGGTATTCAATATCTAGTTTCTCGCTTTTAATATCACTTTGAACCGCATCCATTGTGCTGATAAGATCATCAGATACTTTTTTTGAAAATGCCTGATCCAGATTTTCTAATGCTACGCCCTGCTGGATTGCATATTCAATAACAGGTCTGTCCTGAAGTTCTACTATTATTCTGACTCTATCCTTTGAGCCAATATTCGCTTTTCGAGCCGTTTGTAAAAGAATTGACTCACTTTTTTCAAATGCTTTCGCTGCATTAATAAACATTTGTTCTGCACTAAGATCTGACCCACTCTGGTTTGCATAAACCGGAACAAATGTCGACGAAGCCATCACCATGGTCATTAACACGGCACATAATTTACGTGATTTCAATGAAATATCCCCCTTTTTTTCTCTTTTTTAACATTAGATTCGCATAAAAATTTCCAATCTTGTTTACCCGCTCCCCCCCAATTGCGCAATTTTCTATATTTTTAAACAATTCATAAGTAGGATTATAACAATCCAATTTTGTCGTGTAAATAATTTTATACGAAAATCATTATTATTTTTTAATGTTCAAACATTTTTTTGTTTAATATATTAATTATTTTATATGTAATTTTATAAACATGTTACAATGTAATTATTAAAAAATAGCAATTTATTAAAATGTAAATATTTATTTATATAAAATATCTACATTTTTTTACTATTTTAATGTTAAATAATAAAAAGCGACAAGCATTCATTATTAAAAATGCTTATCGCTTCTATTAATTTTCTAATACACATCCAAAAAACTATGCTTCACACCATCTTTTTTCCACCCCAGCACAGCCCCAAGTTCTACATTGAGTGCTGAATTGAAAATGCACTTCTCTACGTCTGGGTTTGTCAGTTTCATTTGCTCAATCATCGCCTTGATTTCATACCGTTTGTTAGAAGTTCGCTTCGCCGCGACCATGCACGCACAGTTGAGAGGCCATATACCACTAAATGAAGCCCAGCGTTGAATGTCCTTTTCTCTTGTATAAAACAGAGGCCTAATTAATTCTATGCCCTCAAAATTACTGGCACGGAGTTTTGGCATCATTGTTTTAAACCCGCCCGCATAAAGAATGTTCAGCATGGTGGTTTCAATCACGTCATCGTAGTGGTGGCCTAGTGCCAGTTTATTGCAACCCAGCTCCTTTGCCCGTGCATAGAGAAAACCGCGGCGCATTTTAGCGCACATGTAGCAAGGCATTTCCCCAGCAATCTCGCCTACGACTTCAAAAATTCGAGATTCAAAGGTTTGAACGGGAATCTGAAGGAAATTGCAATTCTCTTCATGAAGTTTCCGTACATTGGGGTGATAGCCCGGATCCATGGTTATAAAGACCACTTCAAAATTCACTTTCTTATGTTTTTTCAACTCCTGAAAGAGCTTTGCCATGACCAAACTGTCCTTACCACCAGAAATAGCCACTGCCACCCGGTCACCCTCTTCAATCAATTGAAAATCCTTAATCGCTTTTGTAAATTTTGACCACAGGTCTTTCTTGTAAGTTTTGGTCAAACTCCGCTCAACCGTGGCAAGGTCTTTTTGCGCCTCTTCTGGCACAAAGACCTCACACTGGCTTGCTATTGTTTTTGTTTCATTCATGTTTCATTTTCTCCTATCTCTTCTCAACCTTTGCTTCAAGGCTGTATAAGTCTTTTCTCCTTGCAGAAAGTACTGGCAACTGGTTCCTGACTTTTTCGTTGACGCCAAGATCTATTGGCGACACCAAAATACCTTCTATCTCCTCAAGTTCGTGGAGTACCTCGCCCCACGGGTCAACAATCATACTATGCCCATACGCAATATAACCTGCTTCCAAGTTTCTCGCAGGAGATGCCGCCGCCACAAAGAGCTGATTGTCCAGCGCTCTTGAACGCATCAACAACTCCCAGTGTTTTGGGCCCGTGGTCATATTAAAGGCGCCCGGCACTACTATGAGGTCCGCACCTGCATCGGCTAAAAGTCTTGCCCACTCTATAAAACGCACGTCAAAGCAAATCATTACCCCAATATTGCCAAACGGCGTCTTGACCACACAAATTTCAGACCCCGCACTCAGCGTGTCCGATTCTTTAAACTGCTGTCCGTTTTTAATACTTATGTCAAAGAGGTGCACCTTCCTGTGCTTGCCTACCTGAACACCCTCTGGGTTGAATACGTAGCAGGTATTATACACCCGCTCTTGAGCGTCTCTTTCAGGCACACTGCCAACAATGAGCCAAATTTTTTCCCGCTTTGCCATGTCAGAAAGCACCTGCCACATAGGACCGCCTTCAAGTTCTGCCACTTTAGGAAATAACGCCGTTTCATAAGGACACACAAACATTTCTGGCAGCACCACACAATTGGCACCCGCCGCTGCAGCCTCTTCAACCATCAAGCACGCTTTATCCAGGTTTTCTTTAATATCCGAACCCACTGCCATTTGCACCAAAGCTAGTGTTAACATAGGCGACGCCTCCTTTTTTTATATAAAAAGACCTTACTTAGGTTTGAGTCTAAGTAAGGTCTAATGTCATTATAGCACAGCTTAATGCGTGTTTTAGCCGATTAAAATATTTTCGTAAATCGGAATACCAGCTGAATTGATATTGAAGCCCCTCACCCGCTTATGCACTAGGTAAAGTTGCTTCGGATGAGACACAACCACAACAGGAGACGTCTCTAAAAGATAGCGTTGAATGTCACTGTAGGCGTCTGCACGGCGCTTCGGATTAACAAATTGCTTAGCCTCATCCATGCGCGCCACCAGTTCAGGATCATTGTAGTGCCCGAAGTTTGCATAACTGCCCGGTGCCAAAATTGGCGTCAGGAAGTTGTCCGCATCCCCAGTGTCCGCCATCCAAGTCAGTGCATAGAGGTCTGCTTTCGCCACAGACTCAGGCTTCATGTAAAGTTTGTCCTCCACCGTCGCACCACTGACCTTAATGCCAATGCTTTCCGCCGCCTTTTTAATATGATCCATCAAACTATTGCTGCCACTTGTTCTAAGCAGTAAGGTCAACGTTTCACCGCTATAACTACTCTGTCTCATTAACTCTTTAGCCTTGCTAAGGTCATAAGACACGCCCTTGAAACTGCTGTCAAAATGAATGCTTCTTGGGAAAACACCCTTTGAAGCTTCTGCCGTATCAAAGTGACGCTCTTTTATATAAGTTGCCCGGTCAAATGCATAGTTAAGTGCTTGTCTTACCTTTGCATCTCTTGCAAAAACCGAACCTTTTGTGAAGTTAAAGCCCGCAAACTCTAGCGCCATCTGGTCAAGCACCATGAGGTTCATATCGGTAATTGCCTTGGCTTCTGGAATTCTATTCTGATCTTTGAGCTGTACAAAATCGTATTTGCCTTGCTTTACTGACTCAAAATAATCT
>JBGSUZ010000337.1:0-2552 GCA_041753235.1 Acidaminobacteraceae bacterium | reverse complement strand
GGTAAAGGAAACAAGCCAGCGGTTTTCATCTAATACTTTAAATTGACCTATTTCGTGGCAAGTTTCAAATAGAAGCTCTGCTTCACCGCCGTTTACGTTTATTTTGTAAACTCGGGTTTTGGTATAGCCTTCATCTTTGATTCGACCGGAGAAGAAAGCGATGTGTTCGTTGTCCAACCACTGAGGTTTTTTGTCTGTACCGCTGACGGTCAGTTTGCGGATGCCTTTTGTTGGCTCGTAGAGCCAAAGGTTGCTTTTGTATTTATTGTCTTCTAAATCAGCTATGCTTTTAATAAAACAGAGCTTGTCCCCATCCGGAGATGAAGACAAGCTGCCTGCATAGCTGATGCTGCAGAATTCATCAAGGTTGACTTTTCTCATGCAATCAGCTCCCGTGTTAAATTATTTTGGGTTTTTCTTAACCATTTCAGCCATTTCTTTGCCGAGTTGTTCAAGTTTTTCGTAGTCAGCATCTTTTGCAGAAAGAGTCGCTTCAATAGACTCGCCAATGCGTTCCCATTTCATCTTGTCTGCAAATTCATTAATACCTTTGACGCCACCGCCGCTCCAGCCTTTATTGCCGAAGACGCCGAGGTATCTGTTTTTAAGGCCGGTATGTTCAAGGGCTGTAAGTACGTTGTCCATAGCAGGGAACACATAAGTGTTGTACGCACAAGAGCCAAGAATAACGCCTTTAAAGCGCCAAATATCATTGAGAATATGTGATACGTGGGTTTTTGAAGCATCGTAAACGCGAACGTTTTTAACGCCATTAGCTGCAACAACTCTTGCTACGTAGTCTGCCATTTTAGCTGTATTGCCGTACATAGTGCCGTAGACGATGACAACGCCTTCTTCAGCTTCAAAACGGCTCCAACGGTCATAGAAATCTATAATGACCCCAGGATTTGTTCTCCAGACTGGGCCGTGGGTAGGTGCAATGACTTTAATAGGCAAAGTACCCAGTTTTTTTAGGGCGTTTTGAACGATGGTGCTATATTTAGCAACGATGTTAGAGTAGTATCTACGGATTTCATCTTCATAGAATTCGAGGTTGACTTCATCGTCGAATAGTGTGCCGTCAAGCGCACCAAAGCCTCCAAATGCATCCATTGAGAAGAGAATGCCTTCTGTCATATCGAAAGACATCATGGTTTCAGGCCAGTGGATCATTGGGGTCATAAAGAACTTGAGTTTGTGATGACCAAGTTCGATGATATCGCCTTCGCCAACTTCGTAGTAATTCTCAGTGATATCGTAGAAGCCTTCCATAAAGCCAAAAGTCTTCTTGTTACCAACAATTTTCATATTAGGGTATTCAGCAATAAGTGCCTTCATAGAGCTAGAATGATCTGGCTCCATATGGTGAACAACAAGATAGTCAACGGGTCTGTCACCAATGATTTCCTTGATTTTGCAAAGATACTCGTCTGTTTTATTAAATTTGACTGTATCCATAATTGCAATTTTTTCATCGTCGATCAAGTAAGAATTGTAACATACGCCTTTTTCAAGCGGCCAGTAGTTTTCGAACAAAGTCGTTTCACGGTCGTTGACACCGATCCAATGGACTCTTTCTGAAATTGGAAGTCTGCAGTTCATGATTTCACACTCCTTAAATATTAGCCATGCGGATGCATGGATTTAATTGACATAATAATAACACCTTGAATCTATTATACCGATATTTGATAGCAATATCTACTTGTAATTGATTCAATTTAGTGGCTATGAAGAACATTAAATATTGCGAAAATTTTGGCATATCAATAGTTACAAAAGCATTAAAATGCAAGAAACTTACCCTATCTCACAGAGGCTTGTTCTATAATGGAAATGTGGAAGAAATGATGGAGATGAGATGAAATTGAAACGTTTATATAGATTGCAATGCATAACATGTGTTATTTTGACAGCAAGTACTCTAACAGTGGGCTGTCAATCTGTTCCAGTAATAGAAAAGAGTGAAGCGAATCCAGTAATCCAAGAGGAATTTACCCAAAGTGCGGTTGCTTTAACCAATGAACTCAATGATTATGATCTTATAGAAGAGTTATTTATTGAAGATGAGCAAGACAATGCGCTAGATGCTCAAGTTAGAAAGTATATTATTGAAAGTCCAGAAATTAAGAAAAATAAGCTTCGTGTAGATACTTTAGATTTAAAGCTTTTCACAGACGAATCTGGAAATGCTTACTTTTTAGCTTTAATGGTAAATAATAAAGATAATCCTTATACCATGTTTGGGCGGTTGCAGAAATCTCAGGATGATAAATATTCAGTTTCTGGGGAGCACATTGGTGCTTATGCGGTTAACATGCCAAAGACTTATTTGCTCGAAAAAGATAATACTTGGGTGTTGGTATCCCAACAGCCTTTTTCAACTTTCGAGGAATGTTTCTTTTTCAAGATTGAGAATCAGGTAATGAAGCTTTATCAAAGAGGTTGGGAAGATATGTCCTTATTGTATTACAGCACAGTGACTGAATTACTTGAAATGGACAAGGTTGATGAAGCTATGGCAGTAGAAGATACTTCGATGTACCCAATGG
>JBGSUZ010000336.1:0-4666 GCA_041753235.1 Acidaminobacteraceae bacterium | reverse complement strand
TTGATTTGGTATTTTGTACTTGCTGGGTTTTGGTCAGTTATTTTCAGACTTACGTCTGTGCTGGTAATTTTGACAACTTCTAAGTTTGGTTTTTCAGCTAAAGTTGTTTTACTAAGTGTTTTCTCAACAATTTGGCCTTTTATGCCTTTTAGTCGCACTATCATTGCGTAATTGGTATTGGCTAGTAACTCTTTTGCTTCATAATATGGCTGTGCCAACCATTCGCTGGTTTTGTTGTTAATGGTAACTTGGTAGGGCTTTGAGTCTAAGTCTGCTGCTATGTTTCCTGTTTTCATTGTTAAAAAAACGCCATGCGCATCTGAGATTGTCTGTACTGTTTTTATTTCAGGCGGAGCAACAATTCTTATCATACCTAATCGTTTATAATAGTACCCGCCGCTTATACCATCGGATGGATAGTCATTAGCACCTGCAACAATTATTTCTTTGTTTGGAGTCAATGAAGAAATAACACTTACCTCATACTTTTTGCAAATAAGGCGGCATTCATCCCTTTTCGGTGGATCAACTGGATCGGTTATACGCAAATACTGTAAACTTAACTTCGATTTAGTATTAGGCTCAAGTTGTACTGCGGCAGACGACGTAATAGGTTCATCTTGAATTTTTATAGTTTCTGTTTTCATTACATCATTTGAAGGAAGACTCCTCATGTAATAAAGAGCACCACCGCCACTTGTCTCTAAAATATCAATGGTGATTTTTTCTAAAATACCGTATTTATTATAGCTGTACATAATAGGAGACTCTAATAAATTTACATCTCTTATCGAATAAGGTGAAACTAAATTAATCTGACCAGTATTTTGATCTAAGGTATATGTTCTAAATCCACTAGACCCCCATTTTTTTTCAATTGTGTCGAAAACTTGTGCTTTACATGCTTCATAGCGTCCATTAAAAAGTCTATTAATGCCGTTAAGTTGCTGCTCCACCTCCTGTACCGAATAATTAACCTTCGTCCGCTCATACTGATACTACTCCGCTTGTGCATATACTGGACTTGCAATAAGCCCTTGAACAAGCATAATACTCCCTACTAAAAATGCTGTCATTCTCCTAAACATAGCCTTCTCCCTTCTGTCCAATCATTGGTGTTTTTTCTATATTTTAAACACGCAAAACAATTGTACAATTTAATTTATACACCAGTCAATATATTCCAAGCTAAACCCACACTTTTTTACTGAATATTCCCCACTTTCAGACAAATAGTTTTCTACACAAAAAAAAGAGAGCTGCCCTAAGCAAACTCTCCTAAATTAACCTATACGATACCTTGCACCTCACTGCCCACAACCCGCTCAAACTGGCTCATATAAAGCACGGCCTCACTGCGCGTCATAGGTTTCCCAAAGTAATAACCCTGAATAATTGGCTGTCCCATGGTTTCAATCAGTGCCAGTTGTTCCTTTGTTTCAATGCCTTCTACCACCAAATTTAGTCCTAGGTCATTTGAAAGACCTAAAATGGACTTAATCAATTTATACTCCTTTGAAGACCCGCTTATTTTGCCCGTAAAACTCTTGTCTATTTTGAGGGTGTCTATAGGCAAGTGGTTCAAGTAATTTAGAGAAGAAAAACCAGTCCCAAAATCGTCTAGCGCGATTTTGACCCGTTCCAGCTTGAGCTCTTCCAGTTTACCAACCGCCTTGTCTAAAGAACGAATTAATGAGGACTCGGTCACCTCTATGCACAAGTTTTCTGGCGTAATTGCCGCACTGCCAATAATAGCCCTGACGCTTTCTAAAAACTCGGGATGCTCCAGCTGTTGCGCTGCCACATTGACCGAAATCATTATCGCTTTATCCATTTTGAGTAGGGACTCTAAAAAGTCACAGGCTTCTGCCATTACCCAGTTACCTATAGGTACTATTAGCCCCGTTTCCTCAGCTAGTGGAATAAACCGATCCGGTGGCACCATGCCATAGCGCAGGCTTTTCCAGCGTAGGAGTGCTTCAAAGCCAAATATGTTCCCTGTCTTTAGGGAAATTTGAGGTTGAAAGTATAAATTGAGTTCTTCTCGCTCTATGGCTATACGTAGTTCATTCGCCATTAAAAGACGCTCAGAGACTTCTCTGGACATATCATTTTCATAGAGACAATACCGGTTCTTACCTCGTTTTTTAGCTTGCCTAAGCGCAATATCACCCCTGCGAAGCACTGCCTCTGCAGTGGATATCTGATCTGTATAAACAGTAACCCCTGTGCTGGCAGTTAAATAAATCTCTTTATTGTCTATCATATAGGGTGCACTCAGACAGGATTGAAGTTGCTCTGCTAATATTTCAGGTTGCTCACAAAGAAGTGCGTCATGGCTTAGTACACAGAAGTCAGCGCCCCCAATCCTTGCAATAAAGTCATTTGGGCACTCCGTCGTCAGGCGTTTAGCAATCTCTTGAATCAGCAAGTCACCAGTGTCATGCCCAAAAGTATTGTTGATTGAGCCAAAATCGTCTACGTCCATGTAACAAAAAATACCTTCACAGACCTGTACCTTTTCTCGGTTGTGAAGCCGTTCACTGATATGCTCCAAAAGGCTGACTCTGTTTGCAAGACCCGTTAACGAATCGTGATACGCCAACTGTTGAATTTTGCGCTCTTTCTGCTTCTTATCGTCAATGTCTGAATACGAACCTGCCATTATGATTGGATTTCCGTTATCATCTTTAAGCGAAACGACCTTGCTTCTCAGCCATTTCCAGCCACCATGAAGGTTGTTGACTCTAATTTCAAAAACTTCGTATTGACTCTCCCCATACATCACCTTTTCCATCGCTTCAACAAATGGACGCTGGTCTTCTGGGTGCAGGTCGTAAGCCCAGTCTTCAAACCTAATGCTCTGTATCAAATTCAGTTCCACATCGTCTACGTAATTTTCTTCAGCAAAATGGCGAATGCCAGTCTTTAGGTCTAGTTCCCAAATAACCTCATTGCTCGCCTTGAATAATAAACTATTTCGCTTTTGCACGAGTCTTAGATGGTCTCTATTTTCAAGTATTTCTTGATACTGTGCACGAACTTCTTCATCGTTTGCCTCAAGCTCTTCATACATGCTCATAAGTTCTGTATTTTGAGTTTCCGCTTTAAGGCGGTCATTGTCTAGCTGATCCATGAGTTCTTTTAGCAATAGACTGTAATTGCCATATTTTCTTAACCCTCTCACATATAGGTAACTGGTAATCAGCACCAATAAAATACCAGAAATACCTAAGCTGATTTGGGTAAAATGCTCTCTAAACCCTATCTCATAAACAAGTTGCACCAAAATAATAACACCATAAAACAGTAATTGCTTTGGCTTTCGAATCCATAGCCTGCCAGAAAGCACCAGAAAAAATAAAACGTCATACACCAGCAGACTCGTTTGAATTTCCGCGTTCATTAGACCATCTTGTAACATGCTCGCAAAAGTTAAATTGCCTACTGCCAGCAAGATGACATAAAAAAGCATCGCTCTATGAAATTGTTTGACTACCCATAGTTGCATACTTTGATATTGCTCAAGTATTTTCTCCATAAAGTCACCCCACTTATTTATGGATATCCCAAAACGTTCATTTTAAACGGTTTATTTATGTTAAACACCTTTTTTTTCCTGTTATTCCTCTGCTTAGAACGCGAGCGCTACGGGTACAATTATGAAAAAAGAGGCTCTACTGGAAAAGGAGTGTTAATCAATGGAAGGGATTACCCTTAAAGATATTGTTGCATCGTTTGTAGAATCTGTTGACCGCGTCAGTTTCTTGCTTAAAGACCACCACCGCCGCGTGACTGTCGTTTCTTACCAACTCGGAAAAGCCTATGGTCTTTCAGAACCCAGTCTACAACAGTTAGTACTAGCAGCTTCACTCCACGACATAGGCGCACTGACTGTTAAAGAACGCGACCAACTCATTCAAATGGACATTGAAAACCCACACCCACATGCCATAATGGGTGCATCCATGCTGAGTTCCTTTAGATACTTTAATGAAATTTCCAAAATTATTCGTTACCACCACGTCTACTATAATGAAGACTATGTTATAGGCGATGGCCCACAAGAAGTGCCTATGGCCTCCTACTTGCTTCATTTAGCAGACCGAATCGATATTTTAAGAGACCCAAACTTATGGATTCTAGATCAAGTGGAAATGATTCGTGAGCAAATTATTAATTTGAAAGGTGCTGTTTTTCACCCCGACGCAGTCAGTGCTTTTCAACAGCTTGCGCCAATAGATCAGTTTTGGTTAGACATGGTCAATCTAGAAATGATGCCAGTTCTAGATCTCGTTTTTGAACACGCCGAGACGCTGACTCTGGACTTGGAATTATTAGAAGAATTAGCTTATACCCTCTCGCGCATTATTGATTTTAGAAGTGAATTCACCGCAAGCCATTCTTATGGTGTAGGCATGGTAGCCCATGAGCTGGGTAGACTCTATGGTCTCACGCCTGAACGCTGTCGCGAACTGCGAATTGCAGGTTTCCTCCACGACATTGGCAAAATTGCTATTCCTACTGAAATTATTGAGAAACCGGCTCGTCTAAGTACTTCGGAATTCAGTCAAATGAAGGCCCATGCTTATTATACGCGCCTTATTTTGCAAAACATCAAAGGTATGGAAGACATATGTAAATGGGCGTCTATGCACCATGAAAA
>JBGSUZ010000335.1:0-11549 GCA_041753235.1 Acidaminobacteraceae bacterium | reverse complement strand
TGCTTCATCATTTTACGACAGATCCCTCGGCAACCAGCTATACCACCATTGAAATGAACACCCTCGAATACAAATTAACCGCATACCAGCAAGCTGGGTATGAATTTGTTCGACTTGAGGACGCCCATACCGTCAAAAAACCTATCGTTATTTCAATAGATGACGGTTATGAAAGCGTCTATACACACTTCTACCCCTTGGCTAAGCGTATGAACATTCCCTTTAACCTTAATTTAATTATGAGCCGAATTGGAACTTCATCAGATAAGGAAATAGCCAAATGCAGTCTCAAGCAGCTTCAAGAAATGAAAGCCAGTGGCTTATGCCAGCTAGGTATCCATAGTTATGACGCCCACGGTATGGGCAATCGAGAAGGACTAGTGAAACTTCCCACAGAAAGTTGGCCCGACTACCAGCAGGCCATTCGGGAAGATACACAAAAAGCTATTGTGACTTATGAGCGTTATTTCGGAGAAAAACCAACCATTTATGCCTATCCTTATGGCAGTTTCAACGATTATACACAAAAATTGCTTAAAGAATTTGGCATAACGTACAGTTTGACAACCATGTATGGCTGGAACCGTTCAGGAGACCGCTATACCCTAAAACGCATTAACGTCACTATGGATCATAAGCCACTGACGCGTTAGTTTCTACAAATAAAATTGGCTCCGGAAATCCGGAGCCAATTTTATTTACCAGAGTATTTTGCCGTCAGTATCACCAAGGCTAAAACCAAGCAGTTTTGACGCGGTTGGACCAATATCCAGTAACTCGATAGCACCAAGATCCCCTTTTTCAATATCTGTTCCATAGGCAAAAAAGACACTTTTATAGTGTTCTGAATCTGGGTGGTAACCATGGGTCGCTTTTAGCCAATGTGCTGTGCCAATTTGTGATTCTGGTACAGCTTCTGAAACCTCACCCAAATAATCTTCTAAAAAATAATAACCTTCTTCCGCTTCAAGCATGAGCAGCGCATGTGCATCTGCCCCGTCATAGCCCGCTTCTGCACCAGAACGTATTTGACGTATCCCTTTAATGTCTTCATTATGCCGTTTCAAAGCCGTCTCAATCACTTCAAGTTCACTCGCTATCAACTCCCGACTAACCCGATGGAGGTTGTTATGGTAAAGATAAGCCGACCCATCACAGGTTTTAAAAATAAAATCACAATGATGCAATTTCCCGTTTTCTTCAACAGATAAAAACCCTTCTTTTTGCAAAATCACATTTGGACGAATCGCCGTATGCACATCTTTAGAACCATGGTCCCCAAAGACAATCAGTCTGTATTCGTCTTCTCTTCCCATTTGATGCAGTACCTTAAAATAATCCCCAAGTCGCTGATCCAATCGTTTAATAGCTTCTTTTGCCTCAAGACTGCCAATGCCGTGATTATGTTTTTGCGAATCTAGGTCTGTATAGTGCACCATTAGCAAATTTGGTGTAAAGCTTGTCAGTGTGTCTAACGCACACGCATGCGCATAGTTGTCGAGCTGAGGTTGTTTCAGACCTTTTCTAAGCTTTCCGTGCCGCTTATTCATCAATATTTGGTAGCGTTTGCGCCCACTGAGCAAAGAGACGCTTATTTGATTGTGCCAAAATCGGTTTGGAAATATTTCTGGCATATTGTAGTCAATTGACGCATTGCCACTAACGGGCCAAAGAATTGCGCCTACACTCAGTTCTTGTTTTTTTGCCTCTGTAAAAAGTGTTTTTCCGTGTATGTCCTTATGCTGCCAAAACCAATCTGGTGTGTGCCGTGTCGGTTGTAACTTCGTGTTGCTAACAATGCCATGCTTCCTAGGTGATTTTCCCGTCACAACGGTCGCATGCGCCGGATAGGTCAAAGAAGGATAGACACTGCGGACACTTTGACTGTATTTTCCATGACTAATTAGCTTATTGAAATTTGGATGTTGTTTTAGAATGCTCCAGTCCTCTGCACTTAGTGCATCGAATGAGAGTAAAATTAACTTCTTCACACCAATTCTAGAGGTTGTTTTTATAGAATCTGCCAGTAGCTTGTCCATGGTATTTGAAACTTTGCTTTTCTTTTTCATGTGCGCCACCTATCTTTAAATTTCTTATGTACTTAATTTTATTATACTACAGGCCTTCAATGAATACAGCTTCGTAGAAAAAAACTTGTCTCTCACGACAACTACTTGACTTTTATACCCCGCAGGGGTATATTAGGTTTAAAACATACCCCCACGGGGTATATATAATATATGAAAAGAAAGGAGACTTTAAAATGTCTAATCAAAATTCTATCAAAGACATACAGATTCCTATAGAAGGCATGACCTGTGCTTCCTGTAGCCAAACGATTGAACGCCGTCTTAAAAAAGCACCTGGCGTTGAACTCATATCCGTTAACCTAGCGACTGAAATAGCGCAAGTGCGCTATAACCCTGAGGAAATTCGCTTATCAGAAATTAAACAGCTTATTACAAAACTTGGATTCGTCCCTCTTGAGTTAAAAACTGGCCCTAAAACCGATGAGGATCAGATTAAAAAAGAACACGAAATTAGTCTTATGAAACGCAGACTGGCTATTTCAATTGGTTTTGCCCTGCCACTACTCTATGTGGCAATGGGGCCAATGATTCCAGGCCTTAGATGGCCTGTTCCTAGTTTTATGAACCCTATGACCCAACCATTGGTTTACGCTTTGGTTGAGCTGTTATTAGTGATACCTATTCTTATTTGTGGTAAGAAATTCTACCAAGTTGGCTTTAAGAATTTAATGCATTTAAGTCCAAATATGGATTCGCTCATCGCCATAGGTACGTCTTCTGCTCTGCTTTACAGTTTGTTTAGCACTTGGCAGATTTCAACCGGCGATATGATGGCAGTTGAACATCTTTATTATGAAACTGCTGGCGTTATCATCGCGCTGATTCTTTTAGGAAAAACTTTGGAGGCAATTTCAAAAGGCAAGACTTCGGAAGCCATAAAAAAATTGGTAGGCCTCGCGCCGAAAACCGCAACGGTACTGCATGGAGACATGGAACTTCAACTCCCTGTCGACGAAATTGAAGTGGGCGACCTCTTACTGGTACGTCCCGGTGAAAAAATTGCCGTCGACGGCGTGGTCACTGAAGGTTATTCCAGTGTGGACGAATCCATGCTGACAGGGGAAAGTATGCCTGTAGAAAAACAAGTCGGTGCAAATGTTATTGGCGCCAGCCTAAATAAAACAGGTATGCTGCATTACAGGGCTGAAAAAGTAGGTTCTGAAACTGCTCTGGCGCAGATTATTCAATTGGTTGAACAAGCACAAGGTACTAAAGCACCTATAGCGCGTATGGCAGATATTATTTCCGGCTATTTCGTACCAATCGTTATGGGGATTGCCCTCTTATCTGCACTCACATGGTTCTTCCTAGGCCAAGATGTAGTCTTTTCACTAAAAGTCTTTATTGCCGTACTGGTTATTGCCTGCCCATGTGCCCTTGGCCTTGCAACACCTACAGCTATTATGGTCGGAACGGGTCGTGGTGCTGAACTTGGCGTTTTAGTAAAAGGCGGCGAAGCACTGGAAACCGCACATAAAATTCAAACCGTCATATTCGATAAAACCGGTACACTCACCAAAGGCATTCCTGAAGTAACCGACTGGTTGCTTTATAACGGCTATTCAGAACAGGACACACTTCAACTTGCAGCCTCTGCAGAATTCGGCAGTGAGCATCCACTGGGTGAAGCCATTGTTAAGGCTGCTACTTCAAAATCATTAACCCTTATTAAAATAGAGCACTTTAACGCCCTGCCTGGTCGTGGCATTTCTGCTGTGATCGGTGGCAGAAACATCTTAATTGGTAACCTTAAGCTTTTGGAAGACCATCAAGTACCTGCCGATGCAGCCCTATCAGATTTTAACGCCATCAGCCGTCAAGGCAAAACCCCTATGTATTTAGCCGTAGACGGCCAACTCGCTGCTCTCATTGGTGCTGCAGATACGCTTAAAGATTCGAGTAAAATGGCTATAGAACAGTTACACCAAATGGGTATTAAAACCGTCATGATTACCGGAGACCACCAATTGACTGCCGAAGCAATTGCCCGTACAGTCGGTATAGATGAGGTCATGGCAGAAGTGCTACCAGCCGATAAAGCCAATGCCGTCAAACAATTTCAGGCTCAAGGTCAATGTGTCGCCATGGTCGGCGACGGCATAAATGACGCCCCTGCACTGGTTCAAGCTGATGTGGGTATAGCTATAGGCTCAGGAACAGATGTAGCCTTGGAATCTGCAGACATTGTCCTCATGAAAAACGACCTAATGGACGTGGTTAAAGCCATTTCGCTCAGCCGTAAAACCATCCGCAATATCAAGCAAAATCTATTCTGGGCATTTTTCTACAACATCATAGGCATTCCAGTAGCGGCTGGCCTCCTTTACGCTTTTGGCGGCCCACTGTTAAACCCGGTATTTGCTGCTGCTGCCATGTCACTTAGCTCTGTTTCAGTTGTCAGCAATGCCCTCAGACTTAAGACCCTTAAACTCTAGGAGGTACACCTATGGAAGACTCTAATCTATCAACTTGTAGCTGTTGTGAAAACGAAAATAATTGTTGCCGAACGACTCATAGAAGTGAAGCAGAACAAAAAGCACTTTTTAACCGATGCAACCGCCTCGAAGGACAAATCAGAGGGATTAAAGGCATGATCGAAAAAGATGCCTACTGCGACGATATTCTCAATCAAATTGCGGCAGCTCAGTCTGCGCTACAGGGCCTTAGCCGTGTCATTTTAGAAAATCACATGAAAAGCTGCCTCATTACCCGCATTCAAGACGGGGAATTAGAAGTGGTCGACGAACTGCTTGTTACGATTCAAAAGATGATGAAATAGTGAATGCCGTAGCTCGTATTCGCAGTCAAATCCACGTTGTAGACGACCTGAGTGCCGTTAAATAACTGTAAATTAAAGGGGCCATTGCCCTGCAGACTCAACATGATCTTGCAGGCAATGGCCCCTTCATCGTTTAGGCCGCGAAGCGCCCCTTGCTTAACTTAATTCAATTTTGACGCGACTGCCTCCTAGCCCTGAGCGCGCGGGCGATACCACTAACTTGATAGGCACTCGGTTTTTAATGCTCTCTACATGACTGATTAAACCTATAGACAACCGCTCATGGTGTAACCTTTCTAGGGCTGACAGTACCACCTCTAGCGTGTCCTCGTCCAGCGTACCGAAGCCTTCGTCTAAGAAGAAAAATTCTAAAGGCGCTGTGCCCTTAAGCTGAATTTGAGCAGATAGGGCCAGTGCTAATGCTAAAGACACCATAAACGTCTCACCGCCCGACAAACTGGATGGGTCTCTTAACACGCCACCGTTTTTGTAGTCCCGAATGGTAAAGTTGCCTTCCTCATCCGTTTCAATGCCGTAATTGCCAAGTGAAATGTCAAAGAGTTGTTCAGAAGCCTTCCCAGAAATATATTTGAGCCTGTGCGCTGCCATATAAGCCACAAAGCGCTTGCCTTGGAATAACTTTTCCAAATCCGCGACTTGTGCCAACTCTCGGTCGACCTTCGCCTTTTCCTCTATCAACGCGCTCATTTGCTCATAGCGCTGTTTTAATGCGTTAAGTGCCGTTTTTAAAGCGATGCAAGCATCTGAAAGCGTCTTTACAGCCGTCTGAGCCTCCGTCTTGGCAGTCAAAGCCCCCTGATAGGCTTCTGCGGAAATAGTTCTCCCTGCCAGTTGCTGAGTCAATTGGTCTAGGGCACCACTTAGTCGCTGAGTTTCTTCCAAATACAACCTCACGTCTGTTTTAAGTCCTTCTAAAGCCTCAGTTTCCATAAAGCTGCTCTTAACCGCCTTAGGCGTATCAAATACTGACGCACTGAGTTGAGCTCTTAAAACCGATTCTGCCTGTTCCCTGTTCTCTCCTTGTAAGCTACACTGATGCATAACGCCTTGATGGGTTTCTTCCGTTGTCTTTAGAGACGCTCCAGAGGTTTCAAATTGCGTTTTAAAATTTTCATAACGCTGACTGAGCTCTACTAAATCAGATTTTACTACGGCAAGCTGTTGTTCTAAAGTGTCAAGACTGCCAAACTTAACTTCCAGTTGTTTTGTTTTTTCTAAAATCCCCTTTGCAGTGAGCTGACAATGGGTCTTGAGTTGGATATGGGCTTCTTCTGTCGACTTTAACTGTTCACGACCCTGCTCGTTGGCCGTCTGCAGTGCGCCTTCCAGACGTCTCAATTCTCTGAGCTGTGTCTCGAGACCTTCAGATTCTTTGGCTTTAGCTTGCATGGCTTCAAAAGCTTCTGCAATATCGGTCACGCCTAGTGACAACTGTTCAGTTTGAAGGGTTTCTAGTATTTCGGCAACCGTTTTCTGTATTTGGTTTACTTCTATGTTTAAGCTTTCAAGCTGGGTGCTATTGGCTTTTAGTGAAGTTTCACTTTCTGTAACACCGAGCTGAGACCCAGCAAGTTGTTCCTGAGCTGTCTGTTGCTCACCCAGTAAAACTTCAAGCCTACTTTGTCCCTCTTTAGCTGAGTCTGCTAAAGTCTTATAAGCCTGCTCAGCCTCTTCAAGAGGCTGTTGTTTGAAGTCAAAACCTAGTGACTGTTGTTCTTCAACTAAGCGCTTTACAACTTGACTGAGCTGTTCTCTGCGACTTTCCAGTTCAATTACTTGGCGCTCCACTTCCCTATGTCTTTGCTCCGCCGCTTTTAGTGCTGCCGACTCCACTGCCTCATTGTCTAAAGTCATGGTCAATTGATGCCCAAACGGATGGTGTGTCGAACCACAGACTGCACAAGCTTCACCCTCTACCAGCTCAGCTCTAAGCTGTCTCGCCTGTGCCTCTAATCCCAAGTGTTTAAGTCTTTCTGACAAATCCTCACTGGACTTGGTCACTTGTGACATTTCAAGTTTAAGTGGCGCTAATTGCGCTTCAATGAATGCTTTTTCCTTTTGATGGTCTTCCAGCTGCTTCGCTATTTTCCCATCCTGTGCCCAAATATTTTTAAGCCGTTCCAGTTCGGTGGCCTTTTCCATAAGTACCGCACTGGTTGGAAGTGAATTTTTCAACGTTTCTATTTGTTGGTTAAGACTATCCAAAACTTGTCGTGACGTCTGCTGCGCCTGTAAGGACACCGTCGATTGTTGTGTTAATCGTTCTATGGCTTCAACTAATTCGATTTTCTTTTGCATTAGCTTTTCGACTTGACTCTGAGTGGTACGCTGTTGGTTCCATAGGGCGTACAAGTTACTGAGCGCCATTCTGTAGCTTTCAGGCTGACGCAGCGGTTCAAGTGCTCTCTCCGATTTTTGAATTGCTAGCGTCAAAGTTTGCAGTTTTTCACTCGTTTCACTGGCCTCTGCCTGTAACTTGGAAAGCAATGTCTTTAAATTTCCCAGTTTTTCTTCGTCTGCTTCCAATTGACGGCGCAGTGCTGTCAGTTCCATTTTTTCATTCACTGCCGCTTCAAGTTGCAGTTGCTGTGCCTGATACTTTGGCAGTGCCTGCTCACGCTCGCTGCTTACCTTTTCAAAATTCTGCTTGACCGCTTCATGTTCAGCCCGCTGCTGGTCCCGCTTTTCTTCTAAAAGCACCAACTGACGCTTAAGTTCCTCATGAGACTTTGCTAGTCGTTCCCACTCCTGAACTTGTGGCATGAGCTGCCTTGCTGCTTCTGCTGAGGCAATACGCTGTTCTTTTTCCGCTATAGCCGAAGCCGCCTCCATATGCTTACTGCGCCGTTCAGTCACTCGGCTAAGTTCCTGTTGTAATTGCCAAATACCCTGTGCCTGCTCCGCGACCTTGTCCGCTTCTACGCTAACCTGACGTGCCTGTTCCAATGCTAGTTCCTGCTCCGTAAGTTGCTGACTGTGAGCTTCTATGCCTTCAGGGGTTACGTCTACATACGCTTTGAGTTCGCCGCTAAGTTCCGTCTCTTTTTGGCGCACTTGCTTGGCTCTGCGCTGGAGTTTAGCGGTTAATTCGTCGCCATAAGCCTGCAAGTTAAACAAGCGTTCTAACATTTCACCTCTGTCTTTATTCTTTAATTTGAGAAAGTCGCTAAATTTCCCTTGTGGTAGGACTACCGTGCGGGTAAAGTCATCTTTTGTCAAGCCGATGATGGCTTCGCAGGCTTCATTGACCTTGGTTGGCCTGTCTTCCACAATGGTCTCATTCCCATCTTGTATTTGAATAATACGCGCATATTTCGTACTCACACCGCCGCTTTTACTGCCCTTAAAAGCCCGTTCTACTTTATACCGAAGACGCTCGTTGCCCGCTATTTCAAATTCAAAGCTGACCACCGCCGTGTCTGTATTGGTATTGATAAACTCTTTGGTTGTTCTGGAAATATCACCATACAGACTAAGGGTAATACCGTCTAATATGGACGTTTTTCCACTGCCCGTTGGGCCAAAAATGCCAAAGAGACCTCTAGACGTCAACTGTTCAAAGTCAATGACCTGTTCCTCAACAAAGCTGTTGAGTCCCTTAATACTTAAACAAATAGGTTTCACTGGTCTTCACCTACTTCCATAATGGACAGGAGGCAAGCTACCAATTCCTCGCTCGGTGCTACCGCCCGTTCCTTCTCATAAAAAGCTTTAAAATGCACATCAAAAGGCTGCTCCGCAAAACGATCCATATCTGTTTCTGCGTTATCAATCTCCCTCGTTGTAAAGCGAGGCATAATTTCCAGCACGTCTTTTTTCAAGCTTCGAATCTGCTTAATCTCATCTTCTCGAATATATTGATCCGTTTCAATTTCCAAGTAGACCCAGCACGAACGCTCGCTATTTTCAGCAGCCTTTAAAATAGCTTCTTCAACGCCCTTACAGTGCCATATTTCGATTGGCTTATATACTGGCAGAGGCAGTGATGTGACAATAGCTTCTTCTCCCGCTTTAACCGTCACCAGCAAACACTGCTTCTCAAAACCGATTTCCTTTTTATTATAGTGGAGTGGTGAGCCAGAATAACGGGCTTTACCCCCTGTACCCGGCACGACCTGTGGTTTATGAATATGGCCTAGCGCTATATATTGGGCTTTTTCTGGGAAACAACGCCCATCTAAAATATAACTGCCCCCTAACTGTATACTGCGCTCTGAGCCTGCTTCTACACTGCCCATGGCAAATAAATGACTGACGACCAAATTGACCGTATCGTCTCTAAAATGAGGTTCCAGCTGGGAAAATAGGGCATGAATCCTATCCGTGTAACTCTCAAGACGGACTTCATCGTCATCGCCTTCTTTATAAAGCACTTCATTAAGGCGCTTTTCACTTGGGTAAGGCACAGTCAGCACTACTGCCCGTTCGCCTCGAATTTCGATTTCTATATAGCCCTCACCTGAGGCGACCACTTGACACTGTCCATAAGCGCCAGTTTCCACAATGGTTTTTGGGGTTCCCACCATGACAATGCCATGGTCTCTTGCAAGCGGACCTGCCGCTACCAACCGCTCTGGGTTGTCATGGTTTCCAGAAATGACTAGGGTCATGCGCTCCCCCTCTTTTGAAAGGGATTTTAGGGCATCATAAAATAAGGACTCGGCCTTAGAAGGGGGATTACTCGCGTCATAGACGTCCCCTGCTATTATCACCAAGTCCACTTGTTCTTGTTCTGCCAGAGCCACGAAGTCCTTTAAAAAGGACTCCTGCTCTTCTAGGCGACTCGCGCCTTCTAAATGCTTACCCAAATGCCAGTCTGCTGTGTGTAAAATTTTCATGGTGTCAGCTCCTAACTTAGGTTCTCTCTATTTGTATTGTCATACGCTTCATCAGCGTTTTAATGGTTGAAAATTGGTTTGCAAACACTAAAGCTGCGCCAAATACGCACATCCCATTCCATAAAAATGCGAGGCTAGTGGATTGAATGCCAAAGTGTTTCCAAATGCGTATTGAAATATATAACACCATCGGATGCAGCAAGTAAATCCAATAAGAGGCGGTGCTGACTTGCTGTGTCCATTTTTTAAACTTGGCTGGCGCGTTTAAAGCCTTCACTGAAATGCCATATAGTACAGCAATGGCGGCAGTTGAAAACACAAACCATGTCATGCTCGTCAAATGCGGGTTCCAGTATACCTTAAAGAGCGTTGACGAAACAAATTGATAGCCGTAAAAAATAGCAATACCGCCATAAAATAGACCCATTACGCCAATAAAATCAACAGCAAGCTTCTTGATACGCTCCATATGGCGAACAAAATAGGCGCCAAGGATGAAGAAGAAAAGATAATTTAAAAAGAAGCGGTCACTGTATTGAAAGTAAAAGAATTCACGGCTGATCAAATTTATTATTAAGGCGCCTAAAAGTACCCAATGGTCTGTAAATTTCTTAAAAGCACCCATAATCAGCGGCATGACCAAGTACATTTGCAAGATGATTGCGACAAAGTACAAATGATAGTTTGCATCCGCTAAGAACAGCCGCCTGATAAACCCAACTGGGGTAAACGTATAGGAGCCTATGCTCACTTGAAGGGCAAAATACAAGCTCGTTGCCGCTAGGTAAGGCCAAAAAATAGGACCAAATCGCTTCTTTAAAAATGCGGCAAAATCAAAAGGCTTTTGCCAATAGTTATAATACTGCATAAAGCCACTGAGAAAAATAAAAGCTGGCGTCGTATATTTAAACGCGCGATTCAAGTAACCAAAAAACATCAATGTGGTGCTTCCTGCATTAGAGCCGTCAAATGGTACTGCCGAAACGTGTACCATGATTACAGAAAGACAGGCGATAGCCCGAAATATGGTGAGTTCATCCAGTCTTTGCTTCACTTTGACCTCCTATTAATGTAGTGCTTGACTACAAATGCTTCATGTTCTAAGGCAACCCCATTTAATTGATAATGGTGCTCAAACTCAGGGAAGTGGGTATCGCCTTCATGACTGCCCTTCACTTCTGAAAGGTAAAGTTCTTCACAATGCGGCAGCATTTCTCTATAAAGTGCAGCGCCGCCACAGACCCAGCCCTCACCACATAAATTGAGATGCTTTAGTTCTTCAACGTCCCGTATTACGGTCACGTTCTGGTCTTCATATGCTTTTTTGTCCAGACTTCGACTGAGAACTATATAGCGACTGCCTTCTGGGCGCCGTCTGATACTTTCAAAAGTTTTTCGCCCCATAAACATGAGCTGACCATCAGTCTGACTTTGATACCATGCAATATCTTCTGGAATGCGCCACGGCAGTCGGTCGTTGAGACCGATGACTCTGTCTTCATTCATGGCAACAATCATTTTCCATTTCATAACGTAATCCTCACTGGGCAAAAGCCTTCAACGTTAAATAACACCCTATACTTATACTTAATCAGATTATATAAGAAAGGACATAGACATTGCAAGCTGAGAGTGCTACATTAATGTATAGACTAAATTATATAGAAATGAGGCTCTTTTTAATGAAATATCTTAAATACTTATTTGTCTTTATTCCAATCTCTATTGCACTCGACTTAATGCACTTCAACCCCCTTTGGGTCTTTATAACCGCCGCACTGTCTATTGTTCCTTTAGCTGGGTTAATGGGTGAAGCTACAG
>JBGSUZ010000334.1:0-3058 GCA_041753235.1 Acidaminobacteraceae bacterium | reverse complement strand
TTCATCTTTTAAATTCCACTGACGGCTTTGAATAACTTCGGAGTGCAGGAATAAATTGTGGGGCATGACGACTGCACCAAGCACAGACATGACTATTGGCATAGAGCCACCCGGTATACTTACATGAGTCCACCCGTGAATTGCCTCCGTCCAACTGACGTCTACACAACTGAGTTCATAAAGAAAAGATAGCCCGATGATTGAAACAAATCCTATAATCCACTTTTCCAGTTTAAGATAGGAGTTGGTATACAGCATGAAGCAAATCAATACCAGCACCATGACTGAGCCTAACCGTATAGGCACTTTAAAGAGCATATTGAGGGCTATTGCACCCCCCAAAATTTCCGCCAGTGCCGTCGAAACCGCCGCTAAAGTAGCCGTAATTAAAACCGAATTGGCAATCCAAGGCTTCAAGTGCTTGCTTGCCGACTCTGAAAGACAATCCCCAGTAACAATCCCCAAATGCGCGACATTATGTTGTAGAATAATCAACATGATTGTTGAAAGCGTAACCATCCAAAGAAGCTTATACCCATAGTCAGAACCCGCCGCAATATTGGATGCCCAGTTCCCCGGGTCTATAAACCCTACCGTTACCAACAAGCCCGGCCCAACAAACTTCAATATTTCTTTAATCCCAAATATGCGTTCATGATTTTTGTTCTTAAATTCTCTAAATATATTCATGTGTCCCCCCACGCTGCCATTCTATTTAAAATTTAGTCAACCGCTTTAAATGATAGGCGCAGATTGACAAATTAATTATACCCCATTCAATTTTTAAAAACCATATTCACACAAAATAAAATTATTACATTTTTATAATGGATTCATTTCTACCTGTAACTTTTTTGAGAGACTCTTGTAATCGATTCTTCACGCTACAGAAACACAACGGACACAACTTTAGCGTATAATAAAATTAACAATCAATCATTTTTTTAAGGAGGCAACACCCATGAAACATTTCCAACAACAACTCAAATCTATTAGTAAAAAGACCATAGCCCTACTTTGTGCTGTAGCGATGTTACTCCCAATAGGTACAAGTATTGGCCTAAACAGCAGTTTGGCAGCAGCAAAGACTTATAAGGTCGGCGACAGCTTTAGTGAAAAAGGCGTCTCCGTAGGCAAATATGCCTATGTTACCAACATTATCAAAGACGACGTAACAGGTGACAAAAAAGCCGACACACTCTACGTCATTGGAGACCGATTTGAAAAAACCGACATTTACTATGAACAGTTTTACTACTTCTTAATTGATGGCAAATCTGGTAAGCGTACATTTACAAAATTGGATAACCTCGGAGGCGTGGCTGGTTGGGGACTAATCCCCAATGTAGAACTTGTCAACCTCAATGACGACGGTCTCAAAGATGTTCAGTTCAGTTCTTATAGTGGCGGCACTGGCGGCTTTACTTATTACAACGTCGCTACCTTCAAAGGTGGAAAATACGCCCAGCTTCTTGGTCAAATGGACCTTCAAGGCATTGGTGTGACTGGTAAATACGTTGACGGCTTCAAAGCAGAAATGCAATGTGAAGGTATTGATCGTAAGTGGTATTTAGACCTGAACTTCCAGAAAGATATGCTTCTTGATCAGAAAATTTATGACAAATCCGGCAAACTTTTAAGCCCAGTAGAACCTTGGAGCGGCCCTTTTGTCAATCTTGCTATCGTAGATGGTTATCTCTCCGGCGACCAAGCTATTAAGGGCATTGCCAACGCAGACTACCTGAGTAACCTCAACATCACATACCACTATGAAAAAGGTAAGTTGGTGTTAACGAGTATAATGCTTGAAAACCCTTTAAAATTAGAGTATTAATCAGCATAAACTATAAACAAAAATCCACATCAATCCGCAAATGATTGATGTGGATTTTTTACTTTAAACTAATTCAAAAGAAATTCCGCTTTTACTATGATATAATTTCTTTGGTAAGTTCCCAGCAAGCGGCTGGGAAACCGCACTCATACATAAATTTAAGGGAGGTTTTTCGAATGAAAGATTACTTCAAAGTCACTACAAAAACCATTGTTGCTACCGGCCTAGGTGCAGCTATTTTTATGCTGCTCTTCATGTACGTCAAAGTACCATCGCCTATTCCTGAAACCAGTTTCCAAACTGCCTATGGCCTCAGCGCGTTCTTCGCAGTCCTTTTCGGTCCTATTGCGGGCGGTCTCATCGCCTTCATTGGTCACGGGCTTAGCGACGCGGTTCAATACGGTTCACCTTGGTGGAGCTGGGTTATTGCCAGTGGACTCTCAAGTTTTATTTACGGTTTCTCTTATAAGCGTACTCGCGTTGAAGAAGGTGAATTCAAACTTAAAGACATTTTGACTTTCAATGTGATTCAAATTATTGGTAACGTTATTGCTTGGGGCCTTGTAGCACCTACGCTGGACATACTCATTTACAACGAGCCGTCGAATTTGGTTTTTGCACAGGGCACTATTGCGGCTGTTATGAATTCTATTAGTGCCGGTGTGATTGGTACAATGCTCCTCATCGCTTATGCTGCTACTCGCACTAAAAAGGGCAGCCTTTCTAAAAACGGTTAACAAAATTTTTTCTTGAACTATGGAGGCAACAACATGCGCAAAGAACCAATTATTGAGTTTGAAAATTATTCATTTCAATATTACAGTCAGGCTGAGCCTACGCTAAAACACATCTCGCTTAAAATTTATCCGGGTGAAAAAATCTTGATTGTGGGTCCGAGCGGCAGTGGTAAAAGTACCTTGGGCAATTGCTTAAACGGCTTGATTCCTTTTTCCTACAAGGGTAATAAGGAAGGCAGTTTAAAAATCAATGGCCTAGAAACCAGTGACTTAGACATTTTCCAACTCTCAAAGATGGTGGGGACAGTTCTTCAGGACTCCGACGGTCAATTTGTCGGCCTCACCGTGGGCGAGGACATTGCGTTTGCTATGGAAAACGACTGTATCGCTCATAGCCAAATGCACCAGCGCACTCAAAAGGTCGCTGAAATGGTGGACATGACCAGCTTCTTAACGTCTTCTCCCTTTGAACTTTCCGGCGGACAAA
>JBGSUZ010000333.1:0-2833 GCA_041753235.1 Acidaminobacteraceae bacterium | reverse complement strand
CAATCCCAATTAAGTCAACCACCAATCGTGTCAGGGTAAACTTACTGCCCATGCTAGACACTTCAAAGAGTAGCAACGGAATTTTTGTGGTAGACCAAGCACCAATAAAAATGAGGACATTTGAGAATTTACTACCTTTTTTAAGGAGTACCCCTGCAATAGGGAAGGCAGCGTAAAGTGGTCCTGCAGCGGCTGAACCAAGTAAAAAGGCAATCAGAATACCCCTAAGACCTGAGCGTTCTCCCATCAATCTAATCATGGTGTCACGGTTGACCCAGACGTCTAGAAGTCCAAGTAGTATAAAAATGGGAGGAATGACGGAAAGCATTTCTACAATATTTTTCCCAGTAATCTGCAGGGCACTTATCCCGATGGCGGGTTTTAGAAGGAGCAAAATCAGCTGAACCCCAAGCAATAAAATAAACAATCTATATTTCTTCATAAGGACATAACACCTCCTACAACCACAGCGACTATAAAGGAAAAGCCAAGCGCCAACAGGTTACGAATAGCTGTAGCTTTTTTACCAAAATAACTAACTTCCATAGGGATGGTAATGACACCGACCATCATTAGGGTAGAAACAAAAGCACCAATTTGCATGTACCCAGCGCCACTTTTTAGAAGTGCAGCGGCAAGTGGAAAGGCTACAAATCCCGGTATTAGGGTAACTGAACCTATTAGTGCGGCAAACACAACCCCAAAGGCACCCGACTGCTCACCCATAAAGTAAGAAATAGTAGATGGGTTCAAAACTGCCAACGCAAACCCTATAAGCAGCAAGATAGCACTAAGCTGTGGTAATATATTTTCAAAAGACTTCCAAGCTTTTTTAAGCGCCATTTTGGTCTTTTTTTTGTTTTTAAACCAAGACAGGATTGTTAGACCGATGGCTAGGGAATAAATACTGATAGAAAACATAAAAACTCCTTTCTGAAAAAAACATAGGGGACGGTACTTGAAAAATATTATGCTTTATGATAACATGAACTTAAGCAAAAGTAAACTAGGGTTTTTAAGAGGTGGTATGCATGGCAAGAAAAGCAAGAGTTAAAAATGAGTACGGCACGTTCTATATTCAGCAGAGAAGCCATGAGCAACAAGTTCTTTTTAAGGACAACACAGACAGACAGTACTTATTAGACCTTTTGGAAAAGGCCAAACAACAATTTCAGTTTGATGTGCTTGCTTACTGCATGCGCTCAGATACGGCTTATCATCTAATCATAACGTTAAAAGGCACAGACCTTTCGAAGCTTATGAAGAGTCTAAATATTAGCTATGCCATGTACAGAGGCGCTTGTGGTCAACTGTATAAAGACCGTTATAAAAGTCAACTATTAGAAAACGAAGCGCAACTAAAGGAACAACTGGAAAAGCTTAAAAATAGCGGTGAAACCAGTGACGAGTGGCATGAATTTTGTCAAGTTTCTAGTGACAACAGCCCTTGTGAAGGCTGTATTAAAACAATCATAGACGCCGAAAAGTGGTTAGAGGAAAGCTGCAAAGTAGCGGATTTGACGACTAGCAGTTTATTTAAGGACAAGACCAGAAGAAATACAATGATTTTGGAACTCAGAAAAAAATCTACACTTTCACTCAAGGAAATTGGCCTGCTATTTGGCGGTATTTCCGAGTCGAGTGTCTGTAAAATTATTAAAGACTGCCACTGAAAAGTGGCTTTATACTAAATACGAAATTCAAGTTTCGTCCCTTTTGTAAACTTGAAGCAACGAGGAGGCTTCATTATGGATCTTAATTTTTCCTTTAATTTTAAAGAGGCTGTCCAAACAGCCAAACCAATAATAGATTCAAACGCTATTTATGACTTAATTATCATAGGTGGTGGCCCAGCAGGGCTAAACGCAGCACTTTATGCCAAGCGAAAGGGTTTGAAAACCGCGGTAATTACCAAGCATTTAGGCGGGCAGGTCAAAGACACTTCGGTGGTTGAAAACTACTTGGGTACTGAATCCGAAAGCGGTGAAGTACTGGTAGAAAAGTTCATTTCACACTTAAACACGTTAGAGGTGCCCATTTTGGAAGGACAAATGGTGGTGGCCTATGAGAAGGTATCTGGGGTTCATCGGTTGACGGTTGAGTTTGGGGAGGTTTTTCAGGCGAGAACAATTTTACTTGCAACAGGTAGTACACCAAGGCGATTAGGGATACCAGGTGAGAAGGATTTTGCAGGCAAGGGTGTTGCCTATTGTGCCATTTGTGATGGGCCGTTGTTTACAGGAAAGTCTGTCATAGTAGCAGGCGGTGGCAATTCAGCGGTGGAAGCGGCGCTAGACCTATCTAAAATAGCCAGTGAGGTCAAGCTAGTGCACCGAAGTCAGCTTAGAGCAGACCAAATTTTAATAGAAGAACTCATGAAAAAAGAAAACGTCAGTCTATACCTAGAAACCCCTATTAAAACCGTTTTAGGCGATGAAAAAGTCACAGGTATTCAAACGGCAGAGGGAAGTATCTTATCAGCAGACGGACTTTTTATTGAAATTGGATACGTACCAAACTTAGGCATTTTTAAGGACGTGGTTGCATTGAGTGCCAAAGGTGAAGTGCTAATTGACGGGCATAATCAAACAAATGTACCGGGTATTTTTGCAGCAGGCGATGTGACAGATACACCATACAAACAAATTGTCATTGCAGCGGCAGAAGGCGCAAAAGCAGCCTTAGCCGTTAATGAATATTTACAACAAAACCATTAGGAGGGAAACCATATGAAATTATTCAACGAGGATTTACAAAAACAATTAACAGAGGTTTTTGACAACATGAACGAAGCAATTACTTTAGCGGTCTTCACAAAAGAAGGCACATGCAA
>JBGSUZ010000332.1:0-4041 GCA_041753235.1 Acidaminobacteraceae bacterium | reverse complement strand
GCACAACGACCGCAATACCGATTATCCAAGACATAGAAATACTCTTAGAAATGGCTTTGATAACGCCACCTACACCGAGGATTGGCGCATAGAAGACCATTCGAATCATCATGACCAGTACGGTTTGAATCTGAGTGATGTCGTTGGTGGTTCTTGTGATAAGAGAGGCGGTGGAGAACTGGTCTAGTTCAGCACCAGAAAAATAAGTTACTTTTTTAAAGATAGCACTGCGAAGATCTTTAGAAACGGCAGCTGCAATTACTGAGCCCAGCAGACCAACGATGATAGAGGCCGCCATTCCTATAAAAGTGACGCCCATCATTTTTGCTCCTGTCAGTAAAATGAAATGGGTATCGCCTGACATAACGCCTGTATTTACAATGTCTGCCATGTAGTCAGGCAGTGCTAAATCGGTCATGGCCTGAATAAAGAGCAGAATAACTGCCAAAGCCACAAATCCGAGATAAGGTATAATGAATTTATAAAGTTTCTGCATTTAGACCTCGCTCATGATGTTGGTGAATTTATCCAACAACGTTAAAAAGGCATCGGCATCCTCTGTACCCATCTTATCGAGAATTAAGATTAAACGATTGGAAAGGAAGGTGCGTATGGTGTTTACAATTTCAAGGCCTTGCTCTGTTAATTTAACATGGACAATGCGGCGGTCTTGTTTTGAAGGCTGGCGTTCGACCCATTGCTTCGTCTCAAGTGTATTGATCATTTGAGATACAGCAGGTTTGCTAATTTGGACTGCTTCGCTAAGCTCAGTGATTGTGGTGTCCGTGCCTTTTTTCTGAGCGCAATAGATAAATTGAAGAATCATGTATTCACTATGCGCGATGCCATTTTGTATTTTTAATTGCTGATTATTTTTATGTAGCCGCTGCATGATTTGTGCAAGTTGCTGAATGCGATCTGTTTCTATCATATACACCTCCAAAATAGTTAATTTAGTTAATAGTTAAATTACTTAACAAATACGGTTTAATTATATTCATTATTTAAGAGATGTCAAGAGGAGAGCGGATTCGGTAGTAAGAAGATTAATTTATTTTGTCATATTAAAAATTTTCTTTGCATTCATTTAATAATAAAAATAGTGAAGTATACGTGAGGTAGTGGTAAAATAAAAATGGTTATATCATAAAAAGGTATACATATATACAATTAGTTGTGTGCTCTTAAATAATATTATTTTCAGAGGAGATTTATCTATGAGTAAACCAGTTCTCTCAGCTCACTTCGAATCAAGAAAACCATCAGACGTAAGACTTGCTCAAATGAAATACGACGAGCGTAAAGTCAAGCCTGAAGCCGTTATCAATGTTGGTATTGGTAACGTTTCACTTCCAACTAACCCTGCAATGCAAAAGAGAATGTTTGCGCTGGGTGCACCTGAAAGTCCATTTGCAAATGGCGTAGTCAGATATTCAGGTACTGCTGGTACAGTAGAATGTCAGGATGCATTTAAGAATATCCTTAAGTGTGAAGGCTTTGATACGAGTAAATTACACGTTCAAGTAACTGACGGTGGCTCATCAGGTATGGAACTTTTATTGATTGGTGTTTGCGGACCTGCTGGTACTAGCGAAAAACCACTCATGATGATTGACCCTGCATATACAAACTACATTTCTTTTGCAGAGAGAGTGGGTCGTACAACAGTAACTGTTAAGCGTCATTTAGCTGAAGATGGTAAGTTTACGCTTCCTGAAATCGACAAGATAGAAGCGGTTATTAAAGAAAACAACCCAGGCGCGCTTCTCGTTATTCCTTATGATAACCCAACGGGTCAGCTTTATGACTACGAAACAATGAAAGACCTCGCAAGACTTTGCGTAAAATACAATATGTGGATGATTAGTGACGAAGCGTACCGTGAACTCTACTATGATCCAACATTGCCGCTTGTGAGCATCTGGGGTATTACTGACGCAGACGTTCCAGGTATTGAAGGCAGAAGAATCAGCGTAGAGACTGCTTCTAAAGTTTGGAATGCATGTGGCCTTAGAATTGGCGCAGTCATCACAGACAATGCGGACTTCAATAACCGTTCGATTGCAGAATACACTGCTAACCTTTGTGCTAACGTAATTGGCCAATACATTTTTGGTGGATTAGCGCACGAGAGCAAAGAAGACATTGCTGGCTGGTGCAAACATATTCGTGACTACTATAAAGAACAAATCATGATGGTTTACAATGGTCTTAAAGCGCAAGAGCCTGGCCTTATCGTTTCAAGCCCAGACGCTTCTATCTACTCAGTTATTGATGTAAGAAATGTTGTTAAACCAGGATTTGATGCAATTGACTTCGTTCTTTACTGTGCTCAAGAAGGCTCAGTAAACCTTAACGGCGTTGAAACAACACTCCTTGTTGCACCAATGAAAGGGTTCTACGACATCGCAGCTGGCGATGCAAACCCAGGCAGCACGCAGTTCCGTATCTCATTTGTTGAGACACCTGAGAACATGGCTAAGATTCCTGAGCTCTTCGTTCAACTTCTTAGACAGTTTGAAGCACAAAGATAATTAATTTAATCTAAATAAAGCTAACAAGTCTGCCGCGTTTTGGCAGACTTGTTTTTTTATGTCTATAAGAAGTTAGAGAAGAAGGGGGAATTCAGTCTGTTAATAGCCAAAAGTCTAATAATTCTGTATAATTAGACGAAGGCTAAAGGCATATACATCCTTTGGTTGAATTGATTGAAGCGCATATGGCACAAACAGTTAGGATGATTTGATGAAACGTAATGATACCAATATTATTATAGTTCTTGTGTGTGCAATTCTTCTATTAGTTGCTATTTTTAATAGCGCTCAACCTGAAACACAGTTTGGTCCAAAAGCGGTTAATGGGACGTTGGATCTCACAAAATGGAATTTTGAATCAGAGGGAATCATCGACTTAAAGGGTGATTGGCTTTTTTACCCCAATGTTTATGCAGCTGACCAGATTAGTAAGGGTGCAGTATTAACTAAGCCAATAGTAATGCCACTACCGATGACACTCAGTCAGTTTGAAAAACTATACCCCTCTTTAAGTCAAAAAATGTACGGTACCATGATGCTCAATGTAAAGCTACCTGAGGACAATTCGGTATACGGCATTAGAACGAATTTGATGCTGACCGCTTATGAATTATACGTCAATAATGTACGGAAAGTCTCAGTAGGAACTTTGGGCACTAGCGCTAAGGACACTGTCCAGCGAATAGAACCCACAGAATGTTTTTTTGATTCAAGGCGCAATGAGTTGACGCTAGTTTATCAAGTAGCCGACTTTTCCCTGGGGGACATGACCATGATTGCCCCTAAATTGGGTCTGGCTGAGCAAATATCTAGAGCAGACCAGCAGGGAATTGCGAGAGACTTATTTTTGTTTGGGTCTTTGTTTATTATTGGCCTTTATCACCTCGGACTTTTTGTTACAAGACGTGAAGACAAAGCCTCGCTTTATTTTGGCATGATGTGTTTAGCGTTTTCTTTTAGAATGCTACTGGTTGGAGAACGCTACTTATCTGAATTTGTTTTATTGGATCTGATGGTTCATATTAGACTTTGTTATCTAATGATTATTTTAGGGGCAGTTGGGCTAATAGGCTTTATGGTGCATACATTTAGCAGCTTGTATAAGCCGTGGCTTTTAAAAGGGACTGTGCTTGTTAGTGGTATTTTTATGCTGGCGCTATTTGTGCTAAATTATTTACAATTCGAACTGTTAACATCGGTCTATTTGGCGTTTATAGGCATTACACTTTTGTATGTGATAGGCAAGCTCATTATTGGACTTAAAGATAAAGTAGAAGGCAGTTCGTTGGTGTTTTTAGGCATGTTCAGCTTGTTATTGACCATTTTAAATGATGTGATTTTTCAGTATACAGTTGCCAATCGGCCTTCTATGATTCCAATCGGTATTTTCGTCTTTATTTTATGTCAATCCATAGCACTCTCTGCTAAGTTTTCTAAGAACTTTCAGCTAACGGAAGCTCTAAGTCTTGAAAACGAAAGAATGTTATTGGAAATAACAGAAGTAAAC
>JBGSUZ010000331.1:0-6295 GCA_041753235.1 Acidaminobacteraceae bacterium | reverse complement strand
CGGTTTAGAGATGCCTATACGTCCTTTTCCTTTCTCTGGAATCTTGTGGACAGTATACCCATCAAATCAGGGACAACGCAGAACGGCATAATTTGGTCAGGTTAGAATGGCAGAAACAATATAATGATAAGGGAGTGGGCGGCATATGGAGATTGCAAGAAAAAGAAAAGGATTAACGATACCTGATCTCTCTGAATTATCGGGTATACCTGTTCCTATTCTATGTGCTTATGAGAGTCGATTAATCAAAATGACAGTTGCACATCGAGAACTGCTTTCGGACTTGTTAGAGAGAGATTTAGAATATTTTGATGACTATGCTGATTCAAAACCTGTAAATATTGATGTGATTATTGATGCAATTAAAACTAATGGTGTGTTTACAGGTGCCGAATGGTTAAATAATGGATATGTAATAAAGCAAAATGAAGTATTTATGCAGAATTTCATTGCTGCAAGTGGTATGTGGTGGCAGTACATGCTAAAGCATTATGATAAATATAGTACGGATAAAGGCATAAACTTAAATGAAATGCTTTATGTAGCATCAAAAGACTATTTGATTTATCAGTTTGAAAAAGAATCACGAATATTATCATTTGGGAGAAACGCCTTTCACTGGATATTTTTAAAACCGAGTGAAATAGTAAATTTAAAGGTAAGTGAAGATAGTCAAATTGTATTGATTCGCGATTTGACGGGTGCATCAGCTACAAATTGTTTCCGTGAGTTTAAAAATCGGTTTGAATCTGAGTATAGAGGACTTTCAAAACATTTAGTTTATATTTATGCGGATTTTTCAAGTAATGGCGAAAAGTATTATCTTTTAAAAGCAGAAGGTTATGACCGGTTGGACAACTTTGAGTATATTCGTAAACCTATAAGAACTTATAGAGGCAGAAGAAACGCGAATGACCTTCCTAAAATACAGCCAAGTGAGTTTTTTAGATGTTCTTCAAAACATCCAAAATGTCCCCTAGCTAAAGGCAAATTGCCGGCTATAAACGATATTAAGTGCATTCAATGTACCGGAAGAATGCGTTCTTGGAAAGCATGGGAGTGGTTAGATAATCGTCTTGAGGATGAAGTTTTTGAAAAGTTAAGAACATTTGATGCCTTTCAAAATAACTATTCCAAACTAGCAGTTGAGTTTATGGAACAGTTTCAGCTAGTAGATGAAATTGAGTGTGACGAACTTTATTCAAGAGCAAGAGTCTATGCTAGTTACAATCCAACGGATGCAATTTACCGTGATTCAGAAACCAGTCTTGTAAATGGGAATCATCGGTTAATTATCGCGCAGCGCTTAAGTTTAAAAAATGTACCTTATCTGTACCATTCCGTGGAGCGAGAAACAGATATTTTGATAGAGTGATTCATAATCAGAGATGCTGGAAAAATGAACTTATCAGCTTTTATAAAATACAAAGGTATGCACATTATTGATTTAGTAGAAGAAACAAAGATATCGGACATTACATTAAAGGCATATGAAGAGAAAAGTTTAACAATACTTGATGCCCACTAGGAAGTACTATAGAAAGTGCTTGGTGAATGAATAGCAAAAAGTATATTAATATATTTAGAGGGATTCACAACTGAGGTAATTTCATGAATATAATAAAAATAAAAGGACTAACCGGAAAACCACTAGAAAAAGTTACTGGCACAGAAAATTGGTATTATTCATCAAAAATGATATGTGACATCTATGAAGCAGAAGAAATGATTCAAATGGGTCATAAATTCGAAGGCTCTGAAATGTACTTAATCCGTTATCCAGACGGAAAAGTATTTCAGCCAATACCGAAAACCGAAAACGTTTACATACAACGCCCAATTTGGGACAATGGTAAAATCGTTTTATTGCAAGTGGACTTCAATCAACAAGAAATTGCCATCATCCACGTGAATTTAGAAGACGAAAGCCATGAATACACAGCAAAACTACCCCTTTCAAGTGTAAACGATTGCTACAACCTGAATATAACCCAGTCGCCGCTAACGCTGTATAGACAGGGGAGTGAAAAACAATTTGAAATAATTTGGCCTATACATGAACGTGTGACCTTCACTATTGAACCTAGAGAGTGTTTTACGCATAGAGATGGTGAGATGTTGTACTTTTCAATATGGGATGAGAATCCAGACTATAAAGAGGACGTTCGTATCAGAAAAGTTTCAAATGGTACGTTGGTAGATCAATATCCAGGGATACTTTATGAAATGCTGGACGGAAATTGGTGGCTTTTATAAGTGTTTTTGTAATATTTTTAATTTAGAATATATTTACCTATTGCAAATATAACAAAAACAATGTACTATCAGTAATGTACAATAAAAAAACAATATGGTTCGATCATTTGGACAGGATACTGCGCCAAATATAAACCAACACAAGATTAGTCTACATTTCGTGGACTGAATTTCGTGTTGGTTTTTTTTATTGGTCTCAGTAGCAGTGCAAGTGGTTTGACGAAGCATTTTAAGAGGAGACGTAGAAATGAAAATCAGAAAGTATGTTAACAAAAAGAATTTTGTAGCAATGATGTTGGTATTTTCTATGCTGGCACCACAACTAAACGTTTTTGACGGCATCAACTTTGCAACAGTAGACATGAGTACTTCTGTTGATCAAGTCCTAAAAACAAAAGGGGCTCAAGTTGACGTAGCTTACCTTAATCAGCTAAATGACGCCGATTTGGTAAAACTGCTGAGTAAAATGAACCATTATGACATTAAAGGTTTAGGTTCATACTCAGAAGCTACAAAAGAATTTTATATGAACGACCACAGAAGACAATTGCTAATTGACGAAATTGAAAGAAGAAGCTCGCAAATAACTGAAACAGACAATCAAAATATTCCCACTTTCATTGAAGTACTAAGATTAGCTTATTATCACGGATTTTATCAACCAGATATGAAAAGGCTCTCATCGCGCTCAGAAAAGCTAAAATGTTTGCCTGCCATTAAAGCGATTGTGAACAACGAAAACTTCAAGTTAGGCACTAAGTCTCAAAACGAACTCGTTGCCACAACCGGCTTATTTGTCAATAATGCAGCCAGCGATATTGAAGTTGTAAACAAACTCACAGTGCTCCTTGAAGATTATCAAAATAATTTTGAGACTTACTCCAAAGACCCAACCACAGGTAAAGCCATATTCAATGTACTGTCCGGCGTTTCATACGACATTAAAGGCACCTTTTACGAAACGAATGACTATAAAAAATCAGAGTTCTATGGAAAAGTAGACCACCTAATTGACGTTATTGGGAAATTTGCATTTGCGCATGACTACAATGACGAAGACAAGTGGTTAGCAGAGTCAGGTGTTTACTACGCAGCAGACTTAGGCAAATTCCACTCAGACGAAAAATCGGTTATCGCACTTCTTAACGAAGTATTAAAGAAAAGCGAGTACCTCGGTGCAACTTACATGACTGCTGCAGAAAAAATTCATTCAGTTTATAACAATGAATTAGGCGATGGCTCTAAACTGCCATATGATCAAATTATGAAAGATGCAAAAAGTAAGTACTATGGTAAAGAACATGTCTTTGATAATGGCGAAATTATTATAAAGGCAGGTAGCCGTGTATCAGAGGAAAAAATCAAAAAGCTCTATTGGGCTACAAAAGAAGTTAAAGGTCAATTCCATAGAGCGATTGGCTCAGATCAAGCACTTGAACCTAATAATGCGGATAAAGTCCTAACGATTATCATTTATAACGACAAAAAAGAATACGAAATGAACCGACTAATCAATGGTATTGGCACAGACAATGGTGGCATGTACATTGAAGGTAGCGGTACGTTCTACACTTGGGATAGAGTAGTGCCAAAAGATTCTATCTTCGAGTTAGAAGAACTTTTCAGACATGAATTTACACATTACCTACAAGGACGCTACATTGTACCTGGCATGTGGGGCAATAGCGATATCTACAAAAATAATCGCTTAACATGGTTTGAAGAGGGTGGCGCTGAATTCTTTGCCGGTTCGACAAGAACAGAAGGTGTACAACCTAGAAAAACCATCTATTCAAAATTGTCATATTACGATCAAGCAGACTATTATAGCCTTGAAAAGACCCTGAATTCAGGCTATAGCGATGGATGGGATTTCTACAATTTCTCAAGTGTTTATATTGACTATATGTATAACTACAATTTCGATTTGTTTAAAGAATTCACAAAAATTATTCAATCAAATGACGTTGCTGGCTTAGATAACTTGAAAAACAGATTGGCAAAAGATATGAATGGCAACGAAGCGTATAAAAAACACACAGAAAAATTGGCAAAAGAAAGCAGCAATATGTCCGTTCCATTTGTCAGCAAAGACTACGAAATTGCCCATGCAGACTATGCGCTTGAAAATGTAGCCAAGACCATAGGTAGCACCTTTGGTGTCAATGAAATGAAAGTAAAAGCCTACAAATCGGATTACTTCAACACTTACACGAGTAAGTTACATTACGTTGTTAAGGATAACACCATTAACGATGACAATGCATGGCAATTTATGAATACGAAGCTTAACGACCAATTGAAAGCAATGAGCAAGGAAGCATGGACAGGATTTGATACACTGACAGCATATTTCACGAATCTCAAAGTGAATAATGCTGGAGAACTTGAGTGTGACGTGACATTGACAGGTATTTTAACCGATGTAAAAGCACTTCAAACGTATCAAAATGAACTTGTTCTAAAGGTGGATTCAAATGTTGTGGTAGAACCAAAACCAGAAACGCCTGAAATACCTGAAACAGGTGGGGATCAAGGCATAAAATTATCTGAATCTAGAAATTCATTTAAGGATGCAGAGACTAAAGGTTTAAGCTATGCCAATGAAAAATACACAGCAGCAATGGCTAATAAAGATATGTCTGACTACTTTGCATTCGAAGTCCTTAAAAAAGGCAATGTTGAGATAGATATGAACGAGTTAACCAAAGAAGGTAATTTGAATTTCCTTGTATACAGTGAAAAAGATCAACAAAACTATATTGGCTATGCAACTGTTGAAGGTGGCAAACTTTCCTTTGGCAAAGAATTAGAGGTTGGAAAGTACTACGTCTTAGCCTATAGATTTAGTGAAGATGCAACAAAATATGATTTTAAGATTACAGGGAATACAGTCAAAAGCGCAGATCAGCAACCAGACAGCAGCACCCCAGTCGCGGGCAATGACACAAGCACCGCTATTGCGATTGGCAATCAGCAAAAGATAAAAGGCAGCGTCAACAAGGATTTTATGACATGCTATTACGCCTTAAACAGCGACAAGGCAGGTAAGGTTTCCATAACCGTCAAGCCCGATAAAAGCGAAGCACAGTTAAACTATGTTGTCGTTCACGAAAGCAACCTATCGGAATATGTAGATTATGCAAAGCCAAACAAAGACGGCTTATCCAGTGAGTTCGATGCGAAAGCGGGAAAATACTATATCATTGTCTATAGTTATGGACAAGATGCAACCAATTATGAAATAGAGGTTATGCTGTAAGGCGTAATTCTCTAAAAAAAGAAAAAGATTTTTTAGATCAAGTGATTTGATACTGGAAAATCTTTTTTTGTTTCAGTTGCAGAGTTTTATTCATCTTCAAGGTTTTTTAAAAAATTCTGTAGTTCTGCCTCTATTCTCTCAGCTTCACTCACATTACTTAAACCATACTTGGCAAAATTCCACTTTCCTAACAATAAAATTTTTAAATCTGAGTCCTAACTTGGTTAGTTTGAGTCATTTTATAAGGTTAATTGAAAAAGTAACTTCCGTTACAGAGAAACAATTACTATTGGAAGACTAAATGCCATTAGATGTATGGAATTCCAATGATTTTATAGCTGAAAACAGCATCCAAACACGCAAAATTACGGACTTTTTCGCACGAAAATCAGACCACCTAGCTACTTCTGCATGAGTAACTTCCGCCGGTCTGTTTTTTGCAAGACTAAGTTCCGGCGATATCTATCCGAGGTTTTGTCTGTTTTCTATTTCAAAAGTGCTGGTTTTAAGTGGACCTCGTCTGAAGCAATTGGTTTCAGTGATAACGACTCCAAAAAAGATTCACCGAGGAGCAGTTCTGCGAGTTTATAAGGCGTTTGCCGATTCAACCTGACTCTTGACGTACTGTTGATATGATTCATCATGAGCGTGACCTGATTTTGTGTCAGATGGCCGAACGACTTGCCCTTAGGGAGGATGTAGCGGATGTACTCGTGGTTCTTCTCGATTTGCGGCTTTTGATAAGAAGCCATCGGATTACAGTAGAATACTTTTGTA
>JBGSUZ010000330.1:0-7094 GCA_041753235.1 Acidaminobacteraceae bacterium | reverse complement strand
GATAATCCAGAAGTGTGTATTGTAACACATAAACGTCAATGTTGGACTTAGAGAGGTCGTCGGTATAAGCGATGTGAATTCTGTTTGCAGGATTACCAATGACGGTTTTGTCGTCAAAATAGCCAATATAGCCGTGTTGGTAGACCCACTCAATGAAGTCCGCTACAGCTTTTTCATAAGTTATTTCGTAAATGGATCTCATATGAGTTTCATCTAGTTCATGTTGTTTATACTTAAAGTCAAATTTTTGCATAGTACACCTCATAAACGTTTATTTTGGAATCACCATATCGAGTGCTTCCAATAATTCGTACGTTTTCTCCTCGGTAATTTCGTTGACAATAACAGTGCCCTCCTTGGTTTCAATGAGTAAATAAGGGCCGGTGTTGTAAATACATAGAAATACCTCGCCGTAGCCCTTAACGTTAAAGAAACCACGGGAAAATGAATCAGTCGCTATGCCGTTAGATTTTAATGTAGGTGGCAGTTCTTGTATCACTCTTAGACTTAGAATGTCTTTGATGGGGACGTGGTAGTAGTAAACAGGGTAGTCAATGTAAAGTGTATTTGTTTCAATGCGGTAGCTTGGTGTTTTTACTTCCATGTAAAATAATTGAAAGCAAAGTAAGACAGTCACAAGCAATGTTAAGGCTAGGGAAACGATAAAGAATCGTTGTTGTTTTTTATGCGCTAAATTTAGTGTTGTGCCAATACCCATGCGTTTGGTCGTTGTTCTAGCGGTGTCAAATGGGTTTCTATAAAACTGTCCATAGCGCCAAAACTCGTCTTCATGAATGCCATGACTGTAATTGCCAGCCTCCCAGCTGTTATTTTGTTTAATCTCTTTCACCAGTTGATTGGCTTTTGCATAAAAATATGAGGGTAGGGCAATGGATAAGCCAATTATGAGAAAAAAGAAAAACAACTCCATGGAGATAAATTTAAAATGTAAGAACATACTCAGCAGGCAAGCAGTTAGCAGTGAAAGAAAAGTGACACTCAACTGCAACTGATACCGTTTTTGGACTTCAAGCAGTTCTGGATGATTTAAATGCTCTTTGGGTAGTGTAATGCTGAAAAGACGTTGATTCTTGGGTTTACCATCCCATTTCGAAGTTAAGAGCACTAAACAGATGATGAATAGCTCACAAAGAAAAAAAATCCACTTAACCACACATATACACCTCACGTCTTGGCGTCTTAGCGCCACTCTATTTATACCCCAATTGTAACATGAATATTAAAATAATGTAAAATATAAAAACGACCGTACAATTTTATTGGACGAGCAAAAAAGTTTTATTGACGACTGGCGGTTTTCTGTGTTACTATTAGTTATATCCTATCAAACAATTGCTTCATGCAATTGCTATAGTTATTAGAAAAAGGTTGTGATTAAATGTCCGTTGGAAAGGTCATCAGTCAAAACAAAAAAGCCAGACATGACTACTTCATCGAAGAATCGTTCGAAGCGGGCATTGCGTTGACTGGCACAGAAGTGAAAAGCATTCGCATGGGTAAGGTAACTGTTAATGATGCCTACTGCGATGTGAAATCGGGAGAAGCATTTGTTGTCAATATGCACATCAGTCCTTATGAAATGGGCAATATTTTCAATGTAGACCCACTTCGTAAACGTAAGTTACTGATGCATAAAAAAGAAATAAACAAATTGATTGGCTATACAGCTCAACAGGGCTACACGCTAATCCCCCTTAAGGTATATTTGAATCCTAGAGGTCTTGTGAAGGTAGAAATTGGTGTTGCTAAAGGTAAAAAACTTTATGACAAGCGTGAAACGCTTGCCAAACGCGACGCTGACCGTCATATCCAAAAGGAACTCAAAAACCGTCAAAGGTATTAGCTCCTATACATGGGGACGTACTGGTTTCGACAGGGGTTTAGAGTATTTGGAAGCGAGCCGTGTTTACTGACCTGGGGTACACGTTAATGAACTGGGTTATCTAAAGATAAACGCAAACGAAAATTTTGCTTTAGCAGCTTAGTTCTGCTCGTCAAACCTGGGATTCCCACGACCTAGGATTTGGCGTCAGCTAGTGGGGAACGGCTTAATGGGGTGCTTCGCCCATTGAGCGGCACAATTGAAGATCGTCAACGGTAGATCCTGCCACTGGGAGCTTCTAGAGACTAAAACCTAAATCAATGGCTGCGCTCGGAGAAACTAAATACAAAGGACTTTTGGACAGGGGTTCGACTCCCCTCGTCTCCACCAATTAGAAAAACCCCCAAATGACTTTCAAAGTTGCTTGGGGGTTTTTTAGAAGTAAAATAAATCTAATATGTTTAGAATAAATTGAAATTAGGTGATTGTCATTACATACAATAGGACCTACAATAGGATATTAGTCCTTCTTGTTATAATTATTTAAGGAGATCAACCATGAAAATCGCAACCTATAATATATGGAATGATAACACTACCGCTAGAGCAGCGCAATTGATTCATGAAATTGAATCAATTGATGCTGATGTCATAGCCCTTCAAGAGGTTACTGAGGCGTTTTTTACGACTTATTTACTTGAGGGTGCAGGGTATCCATTTTCTGAGTTTAGAAAGTATACCAATGAAAATGAAGGACTTGCAATATTAAGCAAACACCTTATAAAGAGCAGTTTTTTTCTAAATACAAGCGATGCATTTGCTTTTAGTGCAGCTTTGAATGTCGTTTTAGAAGTAGATAACTTAAGATTTTCAATGACCAATGTCCATTTGCCATGGGACTCAGCCCTAAAAAAAGAGCAGCAAATTGTGGCAATTGATCAGTATATACACACACAAACAAAAGAGGCAGATTTTTTTATCATGCTAGGAGATTTCAACTGTGGTCTCAATTCAAGTGTTCATAGATACCTCCTTGGTGAACAGACCATTAATAATAACGAGTCCAATTTGTATTGGTACGAGTTATCCAGTGCTTATGCAGAAATAAATGGTCTGCCAATAAAGCCAACACTGAATTTCTCACAGAATCCACGCTGGGCTGGAAAAAACACAAGAACCATATATACCCCTGATGTTGTGGATCGCATTTATATTATGGACAATTGGAATGACGTTAAACTGAACGTAGTAAGTATTTTTGGAACTGATATTTCAGCAGAAAATGGATTGTCAGCAAGTGACCATTATGGCGTTGTTGCCGAGGTTGAATTTGCTAAATAAGAGTTAGAGGTCACCGATACCAAATGCTGTAGTTTGAATCGTTGTACAACGAAAATATATAGCGTTAGCTTTCTTGTTCGGCTTACACAACGAAATTGACTGCCTTATGGCGGTCTTTTTTTCGTTGGTGGAGACTCGTCCGAGGCAAACGCAGTTTGCAAGCGCAAGAAATACGTAAGTAGTTTATGCAGTCACCATAATGCTGGTCAAGAAAGCTATATATTTTATTTCATAGGATTTATCAATGTTAATGACATATATAAGCGATTGTTTTTCATATTAATATAATATATAATAACACTGCGTGTGGCTAGAATTTTGACTTGTGTTTCGCAAGTATTGATTAAAATGGTAGGCAGACTTGCCACTATTCTAGCCAGTCCCACTTTCTGCGCGTTCATCGTGTAGTGCGTAATGAGTAGCCACACGCTAATATGTATTTTTGAGGTTGGATAATTGGATAAGCTGAATGAAGTAACTACAAGGGGAGAATTAGCACAAGTTCTAAAAATTCCACATAAAAAGTTAACTTATATTCTTTATAATAAAAAAGTAGATAACTGCTACAGCACATTTGAAATTCCTAAAAAAAACGGAGGATTAAGAAGAATTGATGCTCCAAATGAGGAGTTAAAAGATATTCAAAAAAAACTTTATGAGGTATTGGTCCAAGCACAAGAAATTTTTTTTGCAGATAAAAAAATTAAAGATAATATATCTCATGGTTTTAAGAAATCAAAAGGGATAATTACAAATGCTGAGGTACATAGAAGAAAAAAAATTGTACTAAATGTCGACATAGAGAATTTTTTTGATAGTTTTCATTTTGGACGTGTAAGAGGATATTTTGAAAAGAATAAATATTTTTCCTTATCTAGAGAAATATCTACTGTTCTTGCACAATTAACATGTTATCAAGGGAGTTTGCCACATGGGGCTCCTACATCTCCAATACTAACCAATTTAATTTGTAATATTTTAGATTTAAGGATTTTGAAAATTTGTCGTAAATTCAGACTTAATTATACAAGATATGCTGACGATTTAACTTTTTCGACAAACGACAAGTATTTTAAGGATAATTTTGAGTTATTCTATAGTGAACTATCGCAAGAAATTGAAGCTTTTGGCTTAAAAATTAATGAAAGGAAAACCCGGTTAATTTATAGCGATTCAAGACAAGAAGTAACAGGTATTACGGTTAATAATAAGTTAAATGTAAAGAAGATTTACATAAAAAAGACAAGAGCAATGGCGGAATCATTGTATAGTAAAGGCGAATTCTATATCAATGATGAAATAGGGACACTGAATCAATTAGAAGGAAGATTTTCTTTTATTAACCAACTTGATTATTACAATAATGTTCGAGACATAGAAATCCTTTCTAAGAAAACCAAACTGAGTTGTTGGAATTTAAATTCAAGAGAAAAGCAATATCAAAAGTTTTTATTTTACAAATACTTTATTGCAAATCCAAAACCGATCATAGTAACTGAAGGTAAAACTGATATATTGTATATTAAAGCTGCATTAAAAAGTATGCATTTAAAATATCCTCAACTTATTACTAAGAACGGTAAAAACTTTAAATATAAAGTTGTGTTTTTAAAGAAGACAAAGAAGTTAGAATATTTTTTAGGTATATATAGAGATGGTGCTAATGCTTTGGTTAATATATATAACTCGCATTCTGGTCGCAATGGATTTCAGAATTACTTAAGATTATTTAATTCTGTTTATAAACAGCAATCCACACATCCGACCATACTGATATTTGATAATGAACAAGTCACTAATAGACCTTTGAAGAAATTTTTATCAAGTAATGGATTCAATGATGCCAAACTGTCAGATCAAAATTTGGTTTTAAAACTGAATGAAAATTTATTTTTATTAACTAATCCACTTGTTAAGGAAATGAGAGAGTGTGAGATTGAAGATTTATTTACATCAGATGTACTTGACGTCCGAATTAATGGGAGATCTTTTTCGAAAGATGAGGATTATAATAAAATAAAGCATTTTGGAAAATCTGATCTTTCAAACTATGTTTATAATAATTATGAATCGATTGACTTTAATAATTTTATTCCTATTCTTGATAGTATTGTTAGGATAACTGAAGATTATTCAAAAAGTAGAAATTAATACCAAATGAGCTTCAATTTTTAGTTTAATAAAAGTGTGTAAAATAAAATTTAACACACATATAGGGAACTTAGATAATATAATAGTGAAAAGCTTTTTAGAGAAATTCTGATGAGCTAATGTTAGTTTTCTTGTTCGGACTATAATAAAAAAACATGCTCCCCTGTAGCGATAGGTTTTTAGCGACCTGTCGTTGCAGGGGAGCATGTTCAATTGAGGTTCAAATCTACTCAATAAGTCGAAATTTTAATTGATACATTTGGATGTTCTCTGATGATTTGATTGATAGCGGTGCTAAGTTCAGATGTGGAGAGTGTACTCTTACCAATCTGTATGGTGAGATAGTTTAAGCTCTTGAGGTCAGATAAAGTGATCAACTGATCGATGTTCTTAGCAAACGAAATGTCCACTGTAATTGTTTCAATTTGTGGATTTTTTACGTAAGACGTATTTTTAACAATGGTGTTGCTAGAGAGTTTCAACGTCTTTAGGTTCTTCAAATTCTGCACGCCGACAAGTTCGTCATATTCACCGCAATTGGTGAGTGAGAGGACTTCCAGAGACGGCATATAGGATGTAATTTTCAAATTACCATCTTTTGAAACAAACTTTGTAGAATCAGCGTATAGTTCAGTTACATTTTTGAAGTTAGCAAACTGATTAGAATCTTCAACTGTACAGTCAGTCAATTCAATATTCGTGACAGAATCGAAATCACCATGTGCAAATTGATTCTTCAATACGGAGTTTTCAATCAGGATTTCCTCAACACCTGTCAATTTCTGAATTACACTTAATTCTTCATTGCCTGTCATGTCGTAGAGCCGGATACGGCGTAATTTAGGAAACTGGGAGAGCAGACTGACATCATCGATTTTATTCAACTTGATGGACGTTTTATTAGCGGCTTGCCCTTTTAGGAGGAGTGAATCTAGGTACATTGAAGAGGTATAGTCTTTAGGGTCAATGGCAGCCAGTTCCTGCAATCTCTTTGCAACCTCTGCCTCTTTAGCTTGTTCCTCAGCCTGCTTTGCTTTTGCCTCTGCTTGAGCCGCTTCCTTCACTGGATCCGGTTTAAAATAATCTCTGGAAAAGTACCCAGTGACAAAGGACCCTGACATGAGGACCAATACACCTAATATGACAAGTACTACTTTTAGGCCTGACCCCTGTTTTTGAGTTTTTTGCTTTTTAGGTGTTTTTTGTTTTGCAGCTTTTTTTCTTTTTGCAGGTTTTTCGGGGGTATCTAGAACAGTTTCGTCATTGTATTCAACTTCCGCAACCACTTCGTCTTGTTCTACTTCATCAAAAGAATTATCGACGGATTCTGCAGGATATTCCGGGAGACCATCTTCTGCGACTTCCTGAGCTGTTTGCAGTATGTCTTCCTCTGTGAGTTGCGCCACTGATTCTTGAGAAGGCTCTTCTATTGCTGCATTTAGTTTCTTTCTTCGTGAAAGTAATTTCTTGAAAGAAAGGATAAATCGATTTAAAATACTTGATTTTTCTTTTGACGGTGATTTACTTGAATCAGATTCAGATGATTGGTCTTGGTTCAGCATGTTGTCTGATGCAATTTCGACGTCAGGTTCGGGTGCGAATGCCGCAGGTTCATTCTTAGGTTCAGGTTCAGCCACTAAAGTTTCTTCAATAACAGCAGGTGTTTCCTCGACCGTAGCTGCTTGTTCTTCAGAAGCTGTAGTGTCACTCTCAGAATTGAATAAAGTTGCAATCTGATCTTGAGTCAGCATGCCATCAG
>JBGSUZ010000329.1:0-8623 GCA_041753235.1 Acidaminobacteraceae bacterium | reverse complement strand
GCCCCCTCATGTACAGGACAGTTTGAAGCAAAACCATATTGGTCATTGCTTTTTTCAAACGAAGCCACATATGCAGCTACAGTTTCAACCATTTGCTCTAGCAACGACTCCTCGGATCCCTGCCAAAAGTGGGTCTTTGTTTGGGCGTTGAGCAAAATCATAGCGGAAACTTCAGTCGTATAAGCAAACTTTTTAACCTGCATCTTGCCAGTTTGAGCAGTTGCATTCCAGTGAATATATTTCATAGGTTCAGCACCCGTATAATCCCGGCTGCCTACATGAATGAGCGGGTCTTCTACCACCCAGCGTTTAACCTCTTTTTCACCCATATATTGCTGACTTTTTTCAACCAATGCGTCTATAGACCTTAAATTAGGATAGACATACATGGCGACATTGTCATTGAAGCGTCCGTCATGGGTACGAAACCCCAAATAGTCGGTAAACTGGTAGTCCACGTCCTTAAAAAGGTAATAGCCTCGTTTCCTAAAGGTACAGTTATAGTCGTACTTGCTTTCTGACTGCTTTGGCAAGTAATGAACACTGCGATACTCAACCCAGTTTTTCCTATCTGATTTTGCATTTTCAAACTCAATAAATGGTGAAAAGCAGGTATCCAGTCTAAACCAAGTCAAGGGCAACCGGCTCTTATTACCAATACGCCAAGTCATGGTCACTTCATCGCCTACATAACAGTTTTCAATTGGAAAACTGCGCGTTATGCAAAGCCCCTTGCGCACCCAATCGGGCCACTTATCAAAAAAGGTATTTGTAACGATCACCATAAAAAACAATATTCCTAAAGCGGCTCCCATAAAAAAGCCCTCCTAGGCGATGTCGTTTTCTAGTGGCACGGTCACATCCATTAGCAGTTGTTCTACAAAGACGCCACTTTCTTCTCCCGTCAGCACGTAAGCGCCATCCAGCACCATACGGTGTCCTAGAATAGACGGTGCTAATTCCTTCACGTCCTCAGGCTTCACATAGTCTCTGCCTCTGAGCATTGCCAGTGCTTTAGAACCCTTCATTAAAGCGATGCTGCCTCTTGGGCTTGCCCCAACAGCAATATGTGGGTGATTACGAGTCGTTTGTACAATATTTACAATGTAAGCCATGACTTCATCTGAGATTTTAACTTGCTTTGCAGCTTCTTGCGCATCTAATAACTTCTCAGTATTGGTTACAGCCTGTAAATGGTCAACAGGGTGACTCATCATGACTCTTTTAAGAATTTCAACCTCTTCTTCTGCAGTCGGGTAGCCCATGGAAATTTTCATGAAGAAACGGTCTAGTTGTGCTTCCGGCAGTGGGAAAGTCCCTTGAGATTCAATTGGGTTTTGAGTCGCTATAACCATGAACGGCGCTGCCAGTGGGTAAGTCTCCCCATCTATGGTAACCTGACGCTCTTCCATCGCCTCCAGCAAGCTGGATTGGGTTCTAGGCGTTGCCCGGTTAATCTCGTCTGCTAAGAGAATATTACAAAAGACAGGACCTTTTCTGAACTGGAAGTCGCCTGTTTTTTGATTGTAAAAGTTGAGGCCGGTTACGTCTGATGGTAGTAAGTCCGGTGTGAACTGAATCCTGTGGAAACTGCCCTCAATCGATTTTGCTAAAGATTTCGCCATGACAGTCTTACCAAGACCAGGTACATCTTCTAACAGAACGTGGCCTGAACAGAGCATAGAAACCATTAATAAATCGATTACTTCCGTTTTGCCTACCATAACCTGTTTCATGTTATCTTTAATACTGTTTAACCATTCTGAATACGACATGTCGTAGCCTCCCATAAAGCGCTCTAATTAGTGTCTATAAAAAAAATTATATCCACATTTTAACACACCATCTTTTAATAATGATTAAAAAATGCTTAAAACACTATTCTGAATGATTAAGAAACTCTTAAATTACATAATTTCATTTAGAAAAGCCAACAACACCCCTTGGCAAGTCTCATTCAAGTCTATCAATTTACCTTCAGCCGTCATACGGTGAACGAATAAACACCAGCGCCGCCATTCTTCTGGTTGATCTGGTCTCAAAAACAGTTCAGAAAACCGTTCTAAACAGGCTTTGGGGATGGGTGCATCTAAGTCCACGGGTTGTACGGAGCGGGCAATAAGTGATTTTTGCAGCATTTCCAGCCGATAGACGGCGTAGCAACCTTCTTCTAGTGCTTCGGGCAAGTCCTTCGCTAACGAAAACCCTTTCCTTAAATAGTCCCTGAGGCAGTGGGGTCTAAAATAACCGTTCACATATCCATTTAAAGCTTCAAATGCCCAACCAAGGGGTGCTTCTTCTGTCAATCGCTTTGACAAGTTCTCTGCCATGAGGACTGGGGACTCCTGACGCATTGCCGCCAGAGCCAAACAAAAACTAAGCGAAAACTGCCAAGCCTCATGAGGTTTAGCCGCTCTTAATTCCCATTTAAAAGCCCGACTGTTCTCAGTAATCCAGTTGCCCTCTAGGTCAATTCGACCGCCGTATTCACTCACCCAGAGCGTTGCCAATTGTTTGCTTACCCATGCTTTTACAGCATCATGCATCTGGTGCACCACCTAAAGCTCTTGAATCAATCTGCATGCGTGTTTTTGTTTCACCAATGCCTTTAATGCTAAGTTCGTAAATCAGTTCAATACTGCCGCCGCCCTCATCGTCCACTTCAAAGAATACTTTAGAAGCCAAAACTTCCATTTCAAAAGCGCCGTAAGGGGTATTGTAAAGGGTTTCAAAGCGTTTGCCTTCTTCAAAACTGAGTTCGCTGTTGTTTTCTCCATACCGGTGCATGGTCACGCGACCTTCTGAAAATTTCAGCATGGTTTTGTCGCCCGCCATGCCGGATACTTCTGTTTCTTCATATAGAAAATAGCGGCTGCCATTTTTTTCGTAGTACTTGCCCTCAGTCATGAGCTCCATGACTTGATCTTCCTCACCTTTCATACGGATGACGGAATTGACCTTCATCATGACTCGTTTTGCATTTGACATGGTTTGTCTCCTTCTCATTGTTAAAAAAAGACCGATTTCTCGGTCTTAATATAGTTTATTGCTCATTTACTCGTCTCTTTTTTCTTTCCATCTCACCACAATGTCCATAATGAGTTTCACGTGCTGTTCTGCTGCAACGCGGGCATCGTCTGGCTGTCTGTCATGGATTGCTTGGAATATACGGTTGTGCCAGTTTTGAAGTTCCATGTAGTTGTCAAACTCATTAAAATAGATGAGTCTGAAACGTTGGAATTGGTCGTGTAAGTCCTTTACAATCTCAATAAGCTTGTTGTTTTTAGTCGCTTGGAAAATACGGTCGTGGAATTCATTGTCCTTTTCTACCATGACCAAGCGGTCCTGTCTGCTTACTGCGTCTTGGAAATCCTTGAGGCTTGCTTCAAGAAGACTGATTTCGCCGTCTGTCATGCGTTCTGCTGGCAGTGCTGCTGCAAAGCCTTCTAATATAATACGCATTTCTAAAACGTCTAAAATGTCCTTCGCTGTTAAATCCGCTACATAAGCGCCTTTGCGTGGCAACATTTCTACGAATTTTTCTTTTTCTAGCTTTCGGATGGCTTCTCTGACTGGGGTTCTGCTGACGCCAAGCTGCTCCGCTAAGCTAATTTCCATGAGACGTTCACCGGGTTTTAAATCGCCATTTAAAATAGACTCTCTTAAATATTCAAATACTACTTCACCCAAAGGCTTGTAATTTCTAATTTCTAGTTTGTTTAATTTTCCGTTTTTCATAAACTTCCCCCACTATAAGTTTTGACCAAATAGGTCTGCTGATACCATTTTTTCAACTGCTTTTCCGCCTTTTGCGCCCGATCATAGTGGGTGAATAGACCAAATACTGTCGGACCGCTGCCACTCATCATGACTGCTTGTGCGCCGCTTTGGTGTATCCTACGCTTTACTTCCGTAACCATGGGATACAACGAACGGGTGACTTCCTCGAGTACGTTATACATTTCGCCTGTCAAACAGGCAATGTCGCTTTTCTCTGTTGCCTCAATCAAAAGTGGTGTATTGGGGTGTCTCTGCACCTCATGCTGGTCATAAGCCTTGTAAATTTCTCTAGTGGAAACCCCAATATTCGGCTTAGACAGCAACACCCAAATATTTTCTAGTCCTTTAATTGGTTCTAGTTCCTCGCCAATGCCTCTGGCTACTGCTGCGCCTTCTAAGAAACAGAAGGGCACATCCGCACCGAGTGTCAATCCAAGGGCCATCATTTCTTCCCGACCGAGCCCTAAATTGAATAACTCGTTCATTGCGCGCATGACTGCTGCCGCATTGGCACTGCCACCTGCGAGACCTGCTGCAACTGGCACCTTTTTTTCTAAGTGAATTTTAACGCCGGATTGAATGTCATAGCGATCCATTAACAATTTTGCCGCCTTCCAAGCAATGTTGGAGGAATCGGTCGGCAGATAGTACAAATTGCTACTCACTTCAATTCCAGTGTCAATGCGCGTCACCGTCACAAGGTCATAAAGATCAATCTGTTGCATAATCATTTCAACCTCGTGATACCCGTTTGGTAGAACACCTAATATGTCTAAAGACAAGTTAATCTTAGCGCGTGACTTTACCGTAATAGATTCCAAATGCGTCACCTCAATCGGCGTAATTTTTTGCGATCTTTTAGACCCTCGCCTTATTTTTGAGAAAATAGGGTACGCCTATTTCCCTTTTTAAATACATTATACAAAATACATTGTTAATTCATTATAATATTTTTTTGCAAAATAATCTATTGTTTAAAAAATAAAAATATGACAGACAACTTTATTTTAGGGCCTTTGAACACTATGTTAAAATAATATCATTTTTCTGTTAACCTGACATCTATGTACTTATAAAACAATAGGAAAACATAAGAAAAGCATACCCCGTTGAGTATGCTCTCCATTTTATAATTATAATACGACTTACCTACGCTTATCTAAACTCGTCTAGGAAATGCTTCGCCATTTCTGGCGCCCAAACTCTGTCCACTAGCGGCCCGTTGTTGTTAAGCACGGGTCTACGCTCAATATAAGTTTTTGCTTCTTTCTTATAAAGAATGCCCATTGGCACTTTGCCGTCTAAGTTCAGCGAAGTTCTAAACGCCAGTTCCTGATTGGTGACGTCATAGTCTTCGCCAAGTTCATAGGTGTTTTCCTTGTACCACTTGAATGTGTTTACCTTATTGAAGGTAACACAGGGCTGTAAAATGTCCACCAGCGCGTACCCCTTATGAAGAATCGCCTGTTTCATGATTTCTTTCAAATGGGCTTTATTGCCGGAAAAGCTTCTCGCAACGAAACTAGCGCCTTGGCTAATTGCAAAAGACATCGGATTGAAGGGGTTTAAGTAGACGCCGTCTAGTTGCATGGTCGTTACTTGCCCGAATGCGGTGGTGGGTGACCCCTGCCCTTTGGTCAGTCCATAAATTTGATTGTCATGGACAAAGTGGGCAATGTCAATGTTCCTGCGCATGTTGTGAATTAAGTGGTTGCCCCCCTCGCCATAAGTGTCGCCTTCGCCTGAGGTAACAATTACCTGCATGTCTTTATTCGCTACCTTCGCGCCAAAAGCTGGCGGCAAGGCGCGTCCGTGAAGGCCGTTGAATACGTTCGAATTAACGTAGTGTGGGGTTTTCGCAGCCTGTCCTATACCCGAAACCATAATAATGTCATGGGGCATGAGTCCCAGTTCTGAGAGCGCCTCTTTAAGTGCATCTATGATGCCAAAATTGCCACACCCCGGGCACCACGAGTTTTCATCAAAAGAATCAAATACTGACTTTGCTACTGGTGTGTTAAAAACAGCGCTATTCATGACGCATCACCTCTTCCTTGAATCGTTTAACAATATCTTCAGCCGTAATTTGACGTCCGTCGTATTTGAGTAGGGACGGTGTGCAGTGAATGCCCGTCTCTTGGCGAATCAATTTTGCCAACTGCCCAGTAAAGTTTTGCTCGATGTTGATGATTTTTTTTGCAGTAGCCGCCTTCGCCATGAGTTTCCGTTCTGGCAGAGGGTACACGTCTCCGAAGACCAACGACCCCACCGAGTAACCATTGGCCTGTAGCAGCCCTGTCGCTTCCGCAATAGCCCCTTCTGTAGAGCCCCAGCCCACCAGCAGATACTCTGGACTTGTCAAACCAAATTCTTTTGGTTCTTCAAGGTCTGACTTTAGCAGTTCTAAGCGATTCATTCGTTTTTGCATCATAGCTACACGCACATCGGCAGATTCTGTAATATGACCATATTCGTCATGTTCATCGGAGTCTGTTATTACAATCTGATTTTTAACCTTGCCGGGTAGCATTCTTGGTGACAAACCATTTTCCGTAAGCTTATAACGCTTGTAAATTTCTTCAGGACTCAGGTCACTGCCGTCTGCAATGTGCCGTTCAATGCTGATTTTGTCAAAGTCAAACGCTGGAACGGTCATTTTGTAATCCGCCAAATACTGATCATTTAAAAGCAAGACTAGCATTTGATATTTGTCTGCTAAGTTAAGTGCTCTAGCGGTTTGGTAAAAGGCGTCTTCTGGGTTTCTCACTGCGATAATCATCCGAGGTATTTCACCATGTGAAGCCGTCAGTAGAAAACTCAGGTCGCTTTGTTCTGTCCGCGTTGGAAGCCCCGTTGCTGGCCCCGGACGCTGAACGTTTACAACTACCAGTGGCGTTTCCATAATGCCCGCAAGTCCCAGACTCTCCGTCATGAGAGAAAGGCCGCCACCCGAAGACCCCGTCATGGCTCTGACGCCTGCAAACGATGCCCCCAGCGCCATATTAATACCTGCAATTTCGTCCTCTGCCTGTTCCACTACAAAGCCGGCAGCGTTCTGTTTTTCAGACAGATAGTCCATAACACTGGTCGAAGGTGTCATAGGATAGGCCGCGTAGAAAGTCAGCCCCCCTGCAATGGCGCCAAGTGCAATGGCTTCGTTGCCATTGATGAGTATTTGGTCTTTTGCCGTTGCCGCTGGCAGCGTAACTGTGGTTTGAGCTGCGTCATAACCCGTATCGAATGCCTGCTGATTGATAGGCGCCAGCCCATTAAACCGTTCCTTTAATACCTGATGCCCCACTGCTGGGTTTAGTCCAAAGTATTTGACCAGTGCACCAAGGGCAACTGAGGTAAATGTTTTAGGATTTCCCAGCGTCTTAGCCGTCTCATGCAGTGGCAGTCCAATTAAATGTTCACTGTCACTTTTCAGACTTTGGTCGCCTAACATATGCCCTTTGCCCATGAGCTTTGGAGCGTGTATGTCTATTGTTTCCTGATTAAAAGCTAAAATCAAATCCGGGTTTAGCCGATGCCCCTGCACTTGTTGATTCGAAAACCTAACTTGAATAAAGTTGTGCCCGCCACGAATTCGAGACATATAATCTTTATTGGAAAAAACATAATAACCTGAGCGTTGTAGAATTTTTTCAAAGAGCTGACTGACCGTGTCCATGCCTTGCCCTGCCGAACCGCCAATGAGTACATTGTAGTCCATAATTAATCATCCTTTCTTACTCTTTATATAATGATTATCATTCTCATTAAGCAAAAAGTCAATAGGGAATACTGCATTTTGTATACAAGATTAATGTCGAAATTTATTTGAGAATTATTTTCATTTAGTATTGCATTTTGATTTTTTCTATGTATAATAAGAATTGTAAGTGATAACGATTATCAACTTACCGCACTCAACTGAATATAGGGAATGACCCCTAAATACAAATGTCATTTCACACAAAGTTCATCGAACATGCCAATTGATCAAGACAGCACCCGACGTGTTGTCCTCTGGAAACTGGATCGACACAGTTTTCGGAACTACCCTCACTAAAAAGCTAAGGCCTACCCTCCTTAGCTTTTTTTCTTTGCCCGAGACCCATGCAAAAAGCCCTCACACACGCATAACTGCGCCGTGAGGGCTTCTATCATTTTTAGGTTAGGTTTTATGAATGGCTTATAGCGAAATGACTGTACCTGTCAAACCGTCAATGCCGTCCTTCGCTTTTTCAAGTGAAGTGATAAGCGCACGGCGGCCCGGTTTCGATTCAGCAAATTTAATAGCAGCTTGTACCTTAGGTAGCATAGAACCTGGTGCAAAGTGGCCTTCGTCAATGTATTGACGCGCTTCATCGATTGAAAGCTGTGACAGCCACTTTTCTTCTGGTTTGCCATAGTTAATAGCTACTTTTTCAACGGCTGTCAAAATGATTAGATAGTCTGCGTCAAGAAGCTCAGCCATTTTTGCACTGGCAAAATCCTTGTCTATAACCGCAGGCACACCGATTAGTTTATTGCCCTTTGCAACAACTGGAATACCTCCACCACCGACTGTGATAACAATATGTCCGTTGTCGACTAACGTCTTGACGGTTTGCTTTTCAGCTACGTCAAGCGGCATTGGCGATGCTACGACACGTCTGTATCCTCTGCCTGCATCTTCGACCATGGTGAACCCTTTGTCTTTAATGAGGTGTTCTGCTTCTTCTTTTGTATAGAACGCACCAATGGGCTTTGTTGGTTTTTGGAAAGCTGGGTCATTTTCATCTACAATGACTTGCGTCACGACTGTTGCTACTGGCACATCCATATTGCGGTTGAGCAGTTCTTCACGAATGGCATT
>JBGSUZ010000328.1:0-2491 GCA_041753235.1 Acidaminobacteraceae bacterium | reverse complement strand
TGCAGTATCACTAGGATAGTCAAAATGATAAGTACCTTCAATGCCCGAATTATCCTTTATCTTATTTTTTTCGTGTCGTATTTAGCGAGCATGCTATAAGTTTCACCCAAAACACTTATGTGCTCAAACACCATTGAGGTTTCAAAATGCGCTTCGATTTGATCCAATATTTGTTTAACAAACTGTTCGACTTTGTTTTTTTCTACAGGGTGGTCATTTTGACTTATCTGCAATGCACCAAGAAATATCATATCGGTTTTAACCACCCAAGGAAGCAACGTTGAAATGGCTAACGCTGCTTGATTTTCTTGAGTTGAAGCCCCAATAAAGTAGACTTTCTTTCCCTTTAGCTTAGCAGCGTTCATAGCGTATCCAGAATCAAGAAACAATTTCATCAACCCATTGACATTGCCATAATAAATTGGAGATGAAAGAATAATAACATCGCTTTCTAAAATACTATTACAAATCGTTCTATTACCCAATTTATAACATTCTTTGTTTTCATGACAATAAAAACAGCCAGTACAGCCAACAGATTTACTCATTTGGCTTAATTCAAGCATAGAGACAGTCACAGTTCGCCCAAGTTCCGTTAACAGTGCGTCAAGTATTTCTCTCGATTTTGATTCTTTACGTTCGCTAGATGTCACACCCTACGCACCAACCAATGGCAAATACAACTCAAAAATACGCTTCATAAGCAGCGGCGTATTATCTAAATACTGCTGAGACTGTTCTTCCTGACTTAACCCCTCTACAGGCAAATCAGACACGCCTCTAAATACGGCAAGTGGCACCTTATTTAGCTGACAAACGAGCGCCACGGCCCCACTTTCCCAGTCCGCTACTTCAATGTGTTCTGGTCTTAAAAGCTCCCTGACCGTAAAGTCAATGTCCTGATCGGCTGTAGCAATTCTGCCAACTCTCGTCTTCTCTGGCAAGGGTTTACCTTCAAGCCACTTAAGGTCGAGCTGCGTTCTAAATTCTTTTGGAAACAGCTCCGTTTCAAAAACGAGCCGGTCTATACAGTCATAGATCAAAGTCTCTGAACCGATGACTACTTCCATCACAGACAAATCCACTGCGACACCGCCACAGCTGCCTGCCACAATGACTTGACTTAGCTCAAAGCGACAAATCATATACTGAACCGCACCCGCCGCTTTTGTCTTGGAGTAGCCACTGAAATATATTAACGCCTCATCCTTCCAAAATGGAAACTGGTAATTAAAATATTCACCATAAGGACTAGTGGCACATTCAGGGTTACCACAAAGCGCTAAAACACTTGCCCACTCTAAATTTGAGCTAATATGTATGCCTATCATAGGAGCCTCCAAAATTCATTATTAATTTCATGTGAACTTCCACCTTATTATATCATGTGCTTTGTTAACTCGCGGTAAAAAAAGGGTACATATAAATTGTAACACCATGTAAATGCCATTTTGCAAAGGAGGTTTTTCATGTATTCAAGAAGTGAAAAAATTAACCATGATCGTGGTCGCAGTACTCTCCGTGAGCGGGCTAGGAAACACTTTTTCGAGGAGAAAAAGGAAATGGAGCACGAACTCCGACAAAATAAAGCATTTGTCACGCACCTCGTTCGTGAAGGTTATTGTTTAGAGAAAGTAGAGCAAACGGAGCACCGTTATGAAGTCAGCTTCGTTAACCCTCAAACTTCAGAGCACAAAGCTTGCAACTTCCAGTTCGAAAATAATTTCCATACGTTAGAGAGCATTTGGAAGACCAATGGACATACTAAATAGGACTAGATTGAACACTTAGACTAATCAGGCAACGCCCCCTATCTTAAAATTTTAGGGGGCGCTTTAATGTCCCGGCTTCCGAACGATTCTTCTAATTATTTTTATTATATACACTTTTTCGCTACAAATTTGGCTCAAAAAGTGGTAAGATATCCTAATGTAATAGGAAATAATCCTTTCAGTTATACGTTAACCCCCATATAAAGATTTGATGAAAGAGAGTGAAGCCCACATGAAAAAAGGTTTTGATTCAGAAAAATACTTAGAAGAACAGTCCAAGTTTATACTTGAGCGCGTCAACGACTACGACAAACTCTATTTGGAATTTGGCGGCAAACTGATGTTAGACCTTCACGCAAAACGCGTACTACCGGGCTTCGACGAAAATGCAAAAATTAAACTGCTCAACAAACTCAAAGAAAAAGTTGAAGTAATCATCTGTGTTTATGCAGGTGACATTGAACGCAACAAAATGAGAGGCGACTTTGGCATTACCTATGACATGGACGTGCTCAAAATGATAGACGACCTTCGCGCCTATGAACTGGACGTTAACAGCGTCGTGATTACCCGTTACGCAGATCAACCATCTGCCACTGTATTTATGAACAAACTTGAGCGCAGAGGCATAAAAGTCTATACCCATAGAGCCACTAAAGGCTACCCGCTTGACGTAGACACCATCGTTTCAGACGAAGGCTACGGTAAGAACCCATACA